>JAHDWC010000010.1:0-33304 GCA_023382575.1 Anaerolineales bacterium | reverse complement strand
AGCGATTTTCGTGACCTTGAGACCGAATCCATTCTCACCGCCGAGCAACTTTTCAATCAGGTTTATCGTGGCGAATTCCATCTCACTCTGCAAACCTGTATCGAGAACGAAGGCAATTCAAGTTGGGGCAGGCTTTTCATCATCGCCAAACCGGTCATTGAAAAATCCATCGACCCCGTCAATTTCGCCTACATAGACGTTTAACGATTAAAATTATCTGCATGCCCTCGCTTGCAGATAAACTGAAATCTCTCGGCGTCAAGACGGCAAACTCGCTTCAAACTCCGCCGAAAGTTGACAGCCACACCATAGAATCAGTCGTCGCTGGAAATATCCACTCCACGCCGCGCGGCGATGCGTTTGTCTCCGAGCAAGTCTTCGGCGAGGACTATCTGCATGGGGGTGTTTCTCCCTATTCCTCATTTCCACTTTCATTTATTTCGCAATGGGCAAATGACCCGCGCATTGCGGACATGCCCGTCCACAAATTTGCGTTTCTCGATACAGAAACCTCCGGTGTTTCCGGCGGAACTGGAACACTGGCGTTTCTCGTTGGGGTGGCGCGTTTCATAGACGACAAATTCGTCCTCAAACAATTCTTTTTGCGCGACCCATCTGAAGAGCCCGCCATGCTCGAAGCGCTGATCCATTTTCTGGCGCCATGCGAAGGTTTGGTGACGTTCAATGGCAAATCCTTCGATGCGCCTTTGCTGGTGACGCGTTACAAAATGCATCGCATTCCCCTGCCTTTCAAAGATTATGCTCACATCGATCTGCTTCCGCTGGCGAGGCGCTTATGGCGCGACCGACTGCCTTCGCGCGCGTTGAAATATCTCGAAGAGCATGTGCTCGGTTTTACGCGTTCGTCCGAAGAAGTGCCCGGATACGAAGTCCCCTGGCTGTATTTTGATTATTTGCGAACGGGAGATGCCCGTCCATTGGGTGGTGTGTTCTATCACAACGCCATGGATGTGGTTGCGATGGCGGCGCTGTTGGGACATGTCAGTGAATTGCTGGCAGATCCGTATAATGGGCGTGTGGAACATGGTCTTGATTTCATTGCGTTGGGAAAATTATATGAAGACCTTGGTCACTGGGATGAGGCGGCACGCCTCTTCGAGCGTGGACTCGAAATTGGGTTGGAGGAGACAGATTTCGGCGTGGCTGTGAAGCGCATCTCTGCTTTGCAGAAAAAGCGCGGAGATTTGAATCAAGCTGTGAGGTTGTGGGAAGAGGCGGCGGCGAAGGGTCATATCTATGCTCATATCGAGCTGGCGAAATATTACGAACATAAACTCCGCGATGTGACCGCATCCATTCAGTGGGCAGCTTCGGCGCGCCGGGAAGTGGAGAAAGCCGATCTGCCGGCCTATGTCCGCAAACATTGGCTGCATGAGATCGATCATCGGCTGGAACGGCTGCAAAGAAAAGCGGGTTTATAATTGGACATTACTCTCAAGGAGGAGCAGATGATGCAAATCAATGTGTCTCAGGAACAGGGAAATGTCCCTGTCTCCGTCATCAGTGTGGCTGGTCAATTGGACGGGCAAACGTATCAGCAGTTGATCGATTTTGCCCGGGATGTTAAGAAGGGCGGCGCGACGAACCTTTTGCTGGATTTGTCTGAACTGACTTATATCTCCAGTGCGGGTTTGGTGGCGCTGCATTCCATTGCGTTGTTGATGCGCGGCGAGGAACTCCCCGACCCTGAGCAAGGTTGGAACGCGCTCAAATCGGTGGATCGCTCACGCACGAGCGGATTGCAGAAGCACGTCAAACTGTTGAACCCCACGCCGCAAGTGCTCAACGTGCTGGATATGGTCGGCTACACGTCGATCTTCGAAGTCCTGACCGACAAACAAAAAGCCGTCGAATCTTTTTAATGACCACGAATGGACAGCGATGCAAGCATGCATCGCTGTCTGTTTATTTTTTACAAGGTAGCAGATATGAAGCATAAATTGGGAAACATCGTTTTTATTGTTCTTGTTATTTTGACCGTTGTCGTCTGGCTGGTTTTTCCACCCATCAATGACGGGCGGGAGGATTTCCTGCGCACATATGCAGGCGAAGTACTCGGCTCGCTGCTGGTGGTGTTGATGTCGTTCTCCCTGTTTTTGTCCACGCGCCCCAAATGGGCGGAGCCCTATTTCGGCGGGTTGGACAAAATGTACATGACGCATCGCAGCACATCCACCAGTGCTTTTCTTTTGATGTTCGTTCATTTGCTGGTCGTTCCCATCACCACGGTCAATTTACGGCTTGGGAATTACCTCGCCATGATCGCCTTTTTGGGAATTGTCGCCATCGTCCTGCCGACGCTTGCGCCGCGCATCCCTTTCTTGAACAAATTAACAAACAGCACCTACGAAGGTTGGAAGAAACTCCATCGCTATATCGGGATTTTCTTCATCGCCGGTTACCTGCACGCGCTGAACATTGACGCGCTCAGCGCTTTCATCGCCATCAACTGGACGCAAATCTTCTTTATCATCGGCGTGGTTTCCTACGTGTACACCGAATTCCTTGGCGGGTTTTTCGGAAAGCATTCGCCTTATGTTGTGGAAGCCATCAAACATCCCAACAACTCCACCACCGAGGTGGCGCTGCGTCCCAAGGGCAAACCCATCCAACACACCCACGCTGGGCAATTCCTGTTCGTCAAGTTCCTGGGCGACAAGTCACTGAACGAGTCGCATCCCTTCACCATCGCCAGTGCCCCGCATGAAGATGTGCTGCGCATCACCATCAAAGCCTGCGGTGATTTCACTCGTCATCTTTTCCAAAACTTGAAGTCTGGTACTGAGGCGCTTGTGGAAGGCGCATATGGGATGTTCAATTACAAAACGGGCGGACAGAAGCAAATCTGGGTGGCAGGTGGAATTGGCATCACGCCTTTCCTCTCGTTCCTGCGGGACCTGAAAGCTGACTTGTCTCATCATGTAGATTTCTATTACACGGTGAGGCATGAAGACGAAGCTGTCTTCGCGGACGAGATCCGCGAGATCGCCAAACAGAATCCAAAACTGAAGGCAAATATCCGTTTCTCGTCTGTGCATGGATCATTAACTGTGGACGAGATCGTCAAGAACGCGGGCGGGGATGTCAGTGGGCATCACGTCTACATGTGTGGACCCCTGCCGATGGTGCAGGCATTTGAAAAGAAATTCGTGGAAGCGGGGATCCCCCAAGATAACATCCACTACGAAGAGTTCAACTTCAGATAATCAGGAGCATAGAATGCAAATTTCTTTTTCGCAACATGGAAGCGTCATGGTCATGCACCTTTTGGGAGATATCGACTCATCCACCTACACCACCGTCATCGACAAAGCACAGCAGGCATACGATGATGGCGCGCGCAGCCTCCTGCTGGATTTGGAAAAGGTCCCCTACGTGAGCAGTGCCGGGCTGATGGCGCTTCACACGGTGGTTCGCATCTTTACCGGACAATCCGTCAACCTCAAAGATGGCAGCCGTCCAAGCTTTCGTGCCATCAACCCCAAACAGGATGCTCCCGCTCGCGACCATGTCAAATTGCTTAATCCGCAAGCTGCTGTTGCCCAAGTGTTGGATGTGGTCGGGTTGACCCAATTCCTCGAAGTATTTCCAAACTTGGAAAGCGCGTTGAACTCATTTCCTGCTCCCTGACCTGCAACTTTCATCTGTGTTGCGCATCTAATGATGCAACTCATCATATCAATCAGAGGATAGCATGTCTCGAAGAAAAAGCAGTAGAAAGAACAATCTCAACACCCGCAGCGGACTCTCCGCGTTTCTGAGGCGCCCCGCCGTCCAGTTGGCGATACTGGCATTTGTCGCCTTGCTCGTTTACTTGATCGCCAGCGGCAGCGGTGGTGGAACAACTTCCGCACTAGCGCGTGAGGTCAACGTGGACGAAGCCTATCAAATGTATCAGGATGGCGTCTTCGTTTTGGATGTCCGCACACAGGAAGAATGGGACGAGTATCATGCACCGAACACCACGCTCATTCCGTTGGATCAACTTCCCGCGCGTTTGAGCGAACTCCCCAAAGACCGCGAAATTCTGGTCGTTTGTCGTTCCGGCAACCGCAGCCAGCAAGGACGCGACATCCTCCTCAATGCAGGCTTCACCGCCACCAGCATGGCAGGCGGATTAAGCGAATGGTATGCCAAAGGATATCCAATCGAAGGCGCGCCGCAATAACAGGCAAAGACTCTAAAGCCAACTTTAGAGTCTTTTTATTTTGGAAACGGGGAAATCTTTCGTGGTTATAATCATCGCGTGCAAACTACTGTCAATCGTCTTCCGCGCAATTTGATCATCGTCATCGCCCTGGGCGTTCTCGTCCTTGTCGCCTCCAGCATGATCCCTGCCGGGTTCTTCACCTGGTTATGGGATCGTTTGAACGTCTTCGCGACGGTCTTCCTCGGCATCTTTGTAGAAGCTGTGCCCTATCTCCTCCTTGGCACGTTCGCATCGGGACTCGTGGAAGTGTTCGTGGACCGCGACCAGATGAGTAAGTGGGTCTCAAACCGACCCGCTGCCGCGGCAGTCAGCGGCGCTTTCATGGGCATGCTCTTCCCAGTCTGTGAATGCGGTGTCGTGCCGCTCACCCGCCGTCTCTTTAGAAAAGGATTGCCGCTTTCTGCAGGTATTTCGTTTTTGCTGGCGGCGCCGGTTTTGAATCCCATCGTCATTTTTAGCACGGCTTCCGCCTTTGGGTGGGGACAGATGCTCTTCTGGCGTTTCGCCGTCAGTTTGGTGATCGCCGTCGTGGTGGGACTCATTTTCTCGGTCGAGCAAGATGCGGGCAACATCTTGCGACCTGTGCTATCAGACCATGAGCATGACCACATCCATGCTGTCGCTGGCGATTCCGCCACCGAAAAAGTTCGCAAGGCATTGCTCATCACTGTCGACGAGTTTTTCGATATGGGACGTTATCTCATCCTTGGCTCGATGCTCTCCGCCGGCTTGCAGACGTTCATCCCACAATCGGCGTTGCTGGCTGTTGGCAGCGGACCGATCCTCTCGGTGTTGGTGATGCTGCTGCTTGCGATCCTGCTTTCCATTTGCTCAACCGTTGATTCGTTCGTCGCGCTGGGATTCGTCAACACTTTTAGTTTCGGTTCGATCCTTTCCTTCCTCGTCTTCGGGCCCATGGTGGACATCAAAAGCGTGATGATGTATTTGCAGGTCTTCAAACGACGCGCAGTGTTTTACATCGTCGTCATTCCATTCATGATGAGTTTGTTGACCGGTTTGATTTTTAACTATCTGGTTAGGTGACGCCATGCCCACACGAATGATTCGTTCTTTTCAAGGATTGTTATTGCTCGGACTGAGCATCTTCTTTGCCGCCAAAGCCGCCAATGGTCAGTTGACCTGGTACATCAACGCGCGCTTCGTTCCGTTGACGATCTTTGGCATTGTCTTTCTCGCCGTGCTCGCGCAAACGGTTTTCACAGACATTCGCCGATCTCGCAAACAGGAACAGGAAGACCACGATCATGACCATCATCATGAGCATGAACATGCGCCCGCTTCTGGAAATCTATGGGTCATGCTAGTGCCGCTGGCAATTGGCATTTTGATCCCTGCACGTCCACTCGACTCGGCGGCATTCTCCACCAAGGGATTCAGCACCAGCGCCCCGCTCATCAGTTCGGATTCGTCCGCGCGCATCTTCGAAACTGAATCAGAAGAACGCAACATTCTGGACTGGTTGAAACTCTTCAACTTTGAAGAGGATGTCACTCAATTTGTCGGGCAGAGCGCCTCTGTGGTGGGCTTCGTCTACTTCAACGACGACCTCGAAGCGGATCAATTCTATGTCAGCCGTTTTGTCGTCTCATGCTGCGCCGCAGACGGTTTCGCCATTGCCATGCCCGTACAATGGGGTGAAGCGCTGACACTTGAACAAGACTCATGGGTCTTGGTGAAAGGCAGCATCGAGTCCATTACTTTGGATGGAAACCGTGTGCCGATGATCGTCGCGGAATCGGTGCAAAGCGTCCCCGCGCCAGATCAACCATATTTATTCCCATGAAATTACGCCTCTCTTTCGATACTGCTGCTGTCGGTCTCCTGCTTGTCATTGCCACACTCATTGGAGTTGTCATCTTTATCGGAGAACAGGCAGGCGTCCGCGTGCGCGTGGATTTGCCCGAAGATGGTATTGTCGGTCCCTATCAAACCATCACCTTCACGTTTTCTGAAGCCTTCGATTCAGAAATGGCATCCTCGCTCATCTCCATTGACCCTGTCCACGATGGCTATCTCGAATGGACAGATACCTACACCCTGCGTTTTACGCCAGTCCAGCCCTATCAACGAAATGTGACCTATCGTCTGTTGGTGGAAGCAGGCGAAACCGCCAGCGGCGGACGTGAAGTCAAACAGGCGCAGACGTGGAATTTCACCGTCCGTGAGCCGCGCATCGTTTATTTGCGTTTGCAGGAAGATCGCTACATCCTTTGGTCGGCGGCGGCAGATGGCAATGATCCGCAACCCATCACCGACGAAACCCTCTCGGTCATTTCATTTGATGCGTCGCAAGATGGCGAGTTCGTTATTTTCACATCCAGAAACGATCAGGGCGGCGTCGACCTGTGGCGTGTCAGCCGCAATGGCGGTGATGCTTCTGTGCTGCTCGATTGCGGAGTTGACCGCTGCACTACGCCCTCTGTCTCACCAGATGGAACGCGCATCGCCTATTCGCGCGAAGCAGCCGGACCCACGCCAGATTTTCCATTCGGGTCACCACGCATCTGGGTCGTGGACATGGTCAACGGTCAGGATGGACCCGTGTACGAAGATCAGCAAGTTTTGGGATACAACCCTGTCTGGTCACCTGATTCGAATAAACTCGCTTCATTCGACGGGTTGGCAGATACCATCAACCTGATTGATTTCCAAACCGGAGAGCAATATCTCTTCTCCTCGAACACCGGCGGACCCATCGCCTGGTCGCCCGATTCCACTAAAATGGTATACACTACGGTCGAGCAAAAGGAAGCGGGGATTCGCACGCAGGTTCGTCTGGCTGACCTGTCCATCAACGAAACCATCACCCTCGTCGGCGAAAAGGATACGCGCGATTATTTTTACTATGCATTGTCGTGGTCTTCGCGCGAAGATCGCGCCGTCTTAAGTTTTCGCGCCAGCGAAGACCAACCCACCCAGGTATTGTGGGTCTTCAATCCCGGACTGTTGGATGGCATCGTCATCGCGGACGACCCCGATTACACCTATTACAATTCACCTCAATGGGACCCATGGGGAGAAGCCCTGCTCTTTCAACAATTCAAACTACGCGGAGAATACAAACCCGAGATCGGCATTTGGCAAAGTGGTATGGGAGAATCCAAATTCCTGATCGAAGGTTTCATGCCACAATGGCTGCCATGAAAAGACAACATCATATCGCCCTCCTGACACTACTTTTGCTAGTGTCTCTTAGCCTGCCCATGCAAACCGTCCACGCCCACCCCGCGGACTTGTACGCACACACCATCACAGTGACCCTTTCACAAACAGAGATGCAGGTCGAATGGCAGATCAAGCCCGGCCCGCTTCTGGTCAACTTCATCTGGAATGAAATGGATGCGAATCAAGATGGTACCGTCAGCGACGACGAAGCCCAAGCCTGGAGCGCCTCGCGCCTCGACCAGTTGACCGTCAGCCTCGACGACAAACCTCTCCTGTTGACAGTTGTCTCGACCCAATTGCCTTCCACATTGAACATGTTTCAGTCCGGCGAGGAGTTCATCACCTTTCAATATTCCGCCGCGTTGAATCAAAGCGCAGACAACGCCGAACGTATCATCATCGAAAACACATTGGAAACGGCGAAATCCATCAATTGGTTTTATCTCAACGCCATGAACGGGACTGCTTTCCTCTTTCCATCTCAAAAGAGTCATATCCTCATCATCGACCACATCCGCAATCCCGCCTCCATTGAAGACCAGAGCCGTCTGCTCACCACATGGGATAGTGGCGCGCCCGCCCTGCCATTCGGTCAGGAAAAGGATGTCGTCACTGAAACCGCCGAGCAAGTTGTCCCCGAACTATCAGAGCGTTCGCCACAGGAAATTCTGCTCGACCTTGTCCGCAACGAAGAGCTTTCCCTTACGTTTTACGTCATCGCCCTTGTCATCGCGTTGGCGTTGGGCGCACTCCACGCGCTGACTCCCGGTCACGGGAAGACGGTTGTCGCAGCCTACCTCGTCGGCTCGCGCGGCACTTCCTGGCACGCCATTGTCCTCGGCACAGTCGTCACGCTGACGCATACCGGCTCGGTCTTTTTGCTTGGCATCATCACATTGGCAGCCTCGCAATACATTCTGCCGACGACTATCTTTCCATTTCTCGAAATCCTCTCTGGCGCACTGATTCTGGGACTCGGCGCCTATCTCCTCTGGCAGCGATTTTTATTTTGGCAGAAATCCAGAAAGCCCACCCAACCGCAGCCCAAGCGTGTATCGCTAACGCCAATCACGGCAAATAAAAAACCTGTCAGCGCGGTCAAAATTCAAACCGCCATACCTGGCATGCATCACCATGGCGACGGAAAAATGCACTCGCACGATGTACCTGAAACCATCACCTGGCGTTCGCTCATCGCTCTCGGCATCAGCGGCGGACTTGTCCCCTGCCCGGATGCCATCGCCATCTTGTTGGTCGCGATTGCGATCAACCGCCTCATGCTTGGTTTGGCTTTGATCTTATCCTTCAGCCTGGGGCTCGCTGTGATTTTGATCATCATCGGTTTGCTGATGGTCAATAGCCGCCGCCTCTTCGACCGCATGGGCTTTTTGGATCGCTTCGCACCCGTCCTGCCAGTGGTCTCCGCCGTCATCGTCCTCATCCTCGGCGCCGGGCTGACGTGGGGCGCAGTGGTTCGAGCGCAGGAAAATCTCACGGTCACGCTGCCAACTCAAACGTCGATAAACGATGCGCGAATCCTGTATCTCCGCGAGGACGAGAATCGCATCAAGCATTTGTTCATCACAGATTATTCAAAAGACAATTCGCAAATACTTTCGGACGGCAGCCAAAGTGTGGCAGATTTCATCGTCTCGCCTGACAAAAAACTGGCGGCATACATCATCCAAAATGACAGCGCCTCGAACGAGATCTGGCTCGCAGATTTGGAAACGCTCACCCGTAAAAAATTATCCGCTTGTGTAGATGCAATTTGCTCGGGCATGGTCTGGTCGCCAGATGGCAGCCGCATCGTCTACGAACATTTGAGCTTGGACAGCACTGGCAGCGGCTTGCCCACCTTGTGGTGGGTGGCTGTGGCGACAGGTGAAGCGCAGCCTGTATTTCAAGATGCGCAAATCCCCGGTGGGAATCCACGCTGGTCACCGAACGGCGAATGGCTGAGCTATGCTACACCGGAAGGAATCCGTTTGTATCACCTTGAGAACGGCGAAACGCGCGTCATCGAGAACATTCTCGGCGCGGCGGCTATGTGGTCACCCAACAGCAAAATGATCCTGCTGCGAGACGTGGTCATCAAACACGATCAATTCGTAACGCAGTTATTTTTGTACGACATGGAATTGAAGACCCTCATCAACGTCAGCCCGGGTGAGGGGTTTGAGAATACGCTGGCAGCCTGGTCGCCAGATGGAACGCAAATCGCCGTCATACGGCGTGACCTGTCCATGACGCGCGGCGACCAAATTTGGATCATGAACGTGGATGGCGGCAATGCCCATGTCCTAACAGATGACATCGACTCTTTGCATGGCAGTTTGAACTGGTCACCTGATGGAGAGTATTTGCTGTATGAGTTGTATTCTTTGGCAGCATTCCCTTTCGAGTCTCGTTTACAAGTATTGAACATCGAAGCCGGGGAAGTGAACGACTTGCAGATCGACGGCTTCAATCCCAAGTGGGCATGGTAACTCGTCAAGAGGCAGACACCTCACCCGTGTCTGCCTCTTGACGATATAAAAATTTCCTTTATAATTATTGAAAACGTTTTTCAATAAGAAAAGAGTACTTCATGACGGCTGAGCATTGGCTGGAACAACTTCACGATCATGGCTATCGCATCACAGCGGCGCGGCGCGCAGTGGTGGATACCATCTTCGGCGCCACGCATGCACTCACGCCCATTCAAGTCTATGATGCGGCGCGCAAAAAATATCGTGCGCTGGGGCTGGTCACGGTCTATCGCACACTTGAAAAACTGGAAGAGTTGCACCTCATCCAGCGTGTGCATCAGCCAATGGGTTGTCAGGCATTCATCGCAGCAGGCGTTGGACATCAGCACCTGTTGCTCTGTCAGCAATGCGGGCAGGTGGAATTCTTCGAAGGTGACGACCTCGAGGCGTTGACCAAGTCCATTGCCAAGAAGACCGGCTATCAGATCAAGGAACATTGGCTACAATTGTTTGGTCTGTGCGCGAACTGCCGCGCGTAATATCAAATTAATCCAATCCCTCACTTTGTGGGGGATAAAAATTAGGAGTTTTAAATGAAAAAGATTATCAATACCATTTTTGTAATTCTGACCTTTGCGGCTCTTGTCCTAACGGGTTGTGGGTCTGCCCCTCAAAGCGCAGACGAAGGCTTGAAGGTCATCGCCTCCACCTCCTTCCTCGCAGACATTGCCCAGAACGTGGCAGGCGACCGCCTGACCGTGGAATCCCTGCTGCCCATTGGCGCAGACCCACACGCTTATCAAGCCGCTCCGGCGGATGTCTCCAAAATCGCAGAAAGCGACGTGTTGATCTTAAACGGCATCGAATACGAACATTTCATTGAGCCGCTACTGGAAAATGCTGGCGGCGAACGTCTGGTGATTGAAGCAACAACAGGCTTAACTCCGCATGAGGTGGAAGAACATGAAGAAAGTGAAGAACATACCGAAGAAGACGAAGAGCATGGACATGAGGCAGGCGATCCGCACATGTGGCTTGACCCGAACCTGGTCATTACCTACGTGGAAAATATCCGCGATGGCTTGAGCGAGGCGGATCCCGATGGGGCGGAAAGCTACCAGTCTAATGCTGAGGCGTACATAGCGCAGTTGCAAGACCTGGATGCTTTCATCCGTGAACAGTTGGAAAGCATTCCAGCGGAGCATCGTCTATTGGTCACCAATCACGAAGCATTGGGATATTTTGCCGAACGGTATGGGTTCGAGATCGTGGATACCATCCTGCCAAGCTTTAGCTCAGAAGCGGGCGCTTCGGCGCAGGAGATCGCCTCTGCCGTGGATGCCGTGAAAGATTCGGGCGCGCCGGCCATCTTCCTTGGCGAAGTGGAGAATGCCGATCTGGCGAATCAGATCGCCGCTGAGACCGGGATTGTGGTGGTTGACAATTTATATTTCGAGTCGTTGACCCATGGCGAACCTGCAGCAACATACCTTGACATGATGAAACATAATGTGACACAAATCGTGAATGCTTTGAAGTAAGATAGATATAAAGCGATAACGTCTTTCCATTGGAAATCACAAAACGAAATGTCACATACTCCTCATCGGCTCGAAGTAAAGAACATCAATATCGGCTACGGCGAAAAAATCATCTTGCGGGATCTGAGCTTTCAGGTCCCGCATGGTGCGCGTGTGGCAGTGGTGGGACCCAATGGCGCTGGCAAGTCCACGCTGTTTAAAGCATTGGTCGGGTTGCTGCCTCTGCAAAAAGGCGAA
This sequence comes from Anaerolineales bacterium, assembly GCA_023382575.1. Taxonomy (GTDB): domain Bacteria; phylum Chloroflexota; class Anaerolineae; order Anaerolineales; family Villigracilaceae; genus Villigracilis. The sequence continues at coordinate 21,638 of JAHDWC010000010.1, read as the reverse complement.
ATTCTCATCCACGGTGAATCGTTGGGGGCACATCGGGATTGCGTGGCATACGTCCCACAGCGTGAAGAAGTGGATTGGCGTTTTCCGGTCACGGTCAGCGATGTGGTGATGATGGGACGCTTCGCGCAGATGGGCTGGCTGAAGCGTACTACTGTACATGACAAAGATGCCGTTCAAGAGAGCCTGACACGCATGGGCATCGCCGACCTTGCGGAACATTCCATCGGTCAGCTTTCGGGTGGGCAGCAGCAACGCGCATTTTTGGCACGCGCCATCGCGCAGGAGCCGCACATTCTCTTGATGGACGAACCGTTCACAGGCGTTGATATCACCACACAGGAAGCGACGCTGCGTCTGCTCGATCATTTACAGGAACAACAAGTGACGGCCATCGTTTCGACTCATGATCTGAATCTCGCCGGTTCGCGCTTCGACCTCGTGCTTTTGCTGAATCATCGACTGATAGCGTTTGGTACGCCGCAGGAGGTATTTGTCAAAGAGAATCTTGCACAGGCATTCGGCAACTCTTTATTGGTAATGGAAAATGGCGTGATGCTCGTCGATGAATGTTGTCCGCCAGACGAAGAACACCACCATCATCACACAGAGGCGAAATGAACTGGTTGCTTGAACCGCTCGCCTACGAATTCATGCAGCGCGGACTGCTGGCATCGGTCATTGTCGGTGTGTTGTGCGCCGTGATGGGAACCTATGTTGTCTTGCGCGGCATGGCGTTCCTCGGTGATGCGATGGCGCATGCCATCCTTCCCGGTGTAGCTATCGCGTACATCCTCAAAGGGGACCTTCTCATCGGCGCGGGAGCCGCGGCCATTGCCATTGCATTGACCATAGGTTTGTTCACCAGGGAAGGCGCCGTCAAAGAGGACACAGCCATTGGCATCCTGTTTGCGGCGGCTTTGTCATTGGGCGTGGCGCTCATCAGCACCATGCAAACCTATGCCGTGGACTTGAGCCATATCCTATTCGGGAATGTCTTGGGAGTCAGCATAGCCGACCTGTGGCTGATCGGCGGTTTGAGCCTTGCTATTTTGGTTATTGTGGCGTTGTTGTACAAACCTTTCCTCGTCATTTCATTTGACCCCGTCCTCGCTGCAACGCTGCGCCTACCTACTGAACTGCTCCGCAACCTGATGCTTGTCCTTCTGGCATTGACCGTCGTTGTCTCACTGCAAACCGTGGGAGTCAGTCTCGCCGCCGCGATGCTGGTCACACCTGCTGCGACGGCCTACCTGCTCACCCGCCGCCTCCTACCGATGATGTTGGTCTCCGCAGTGATCGGCGCCATCTCGTCGGTGGTTGGCTTGTATATCAGCTATTACTTCAATGTGGTTTCAGGCTCCGCCATCGTATTGACCGCGACCCTGTTCTTCCTCGTCGCATTCGGTTGGAAGCGTCTGCGAAAAGCATAATTGGATTTTTCAGTACAAGGGCCGACGATCTGTCGGCTCTTTTTTATCTAGTACCAATGGTCAACGCTCATATCCCCCTTAAGGTTATTGTGGAATCAAGTGAAGTCCATATAATGAAATCAATCTTATTTGATAAAAATCTGAAGGAGATATAGAGTCCATGACCGTTTTAGAAGCATCCCTCAAAATCAACAAACCCGCCGCTGAGATCTTTGCATACATCACCAATCTCGAAAACCAGAAAAAGATGAGTCAGTACGTCACTGCCATCAAAGTGGACGGCCCACTCAAAGTTGGCAGCCGCTATACTGTTGTCACCAGCACAGCCGGACATACCATCGAAACCGCTAATGAAGTCGTCGGCTTTGAACAAGATCGTCTGTTCAGCGTCAAGACGTTTGCCCCGCCTCCCGCATCAGACATGGTCAACACCACCTTCCTCGAAGCGGACGGCGACGGCACCAAAGTCACCATGCAGATGGATGTCAATTTGGTGCCCGCCGGCATGCCCAGCATGCCCGGTATGGAAGACATGATGAAGGGGCAAATGATGGGGCTTTTGAATGACTCGCTCGCAGGATTGAAAAAGAACGTCGAAGGCTAATCGTTAAGTTTTCTCCTCCACCTACCTCCTGCCTCGTGCAGGAGGTTTTTGTTAAGAATCTTTACGGTAGAATTGCCTCCATGCAAAACCATAAGAAGACCATCATTTCAATTCTTGTTATCATCCTTTTCGCCTCTGCCTGTTCAGCGGATCAACCCGTAGACGCGCCCACTCCCACCGAATCGGTCTTTCTGACTTTGCCTGTGACCGACACGCCTGCCGCACCGACAGAAACTCCCCAGCCCACCAACACGCCACTCCCCGCCCTGGAGCGCGCCAAGTACACGCTCAACACCACCATTGACTATGACGCCCACATCGTAACCGTCGATGAAACCATCCTCTATCCGAATCAAACCGGCAACCAACTCAACACACTGGTCTTGGCCGTCACGCCCAATCTTTGGGACGGGAGCTTCTCTCTCACCAGCATCGCCATTGACGGAGAACCCGTCACGACGTACACCCTCAACGGACAACGCCTTGATATTTCCCTCGCTTCGTTCCTACCCGCAGGCGGTGTGACCGAAATCAAGCTTGGCTTCACCCTGAGCTTGCCTTTCGCCGAGCAGGAAGACCCCGGCATTTCCCGTCCGCGCATTTACGGCTACACCACCCGACAGATCAATCTCGTCAACTGGTATCCATTCGTCGTGCCAAACATCAACGGTGAATGGATTCTGCATGACCCGTGGTATTACGGTGAACATCTCGTCTACAACTCAGCGGATTACGAAGTGAATCTCAAATTCAGTGATTCCGCTACCGCGCCCATCGTCGCTTCGAGCGGAGTCCCTGAGGCGCTGCCTGATGGCACACGCTACACGTTGACCTCTGCCCGCACCTTCGCCCTTGCCGCCAGCCGCGAGTTCCAAACCTCCAGCACGCAGGTCGGCGATGTGACGCTCACCAGTTACTACTTCCCTTTCAATGAGCGCGGCGGACAAGGTGCCTTGCAGGCATCGGCACAAGCGTTGCAAGTCTTCGGTTCAAAGTATGGACCCTATCCGCACAAGAGCCTTGCCATTGTGATGGGCGACTTCAACGACGGCATGGAATATTCCGCGTTCTTCTATCTCAGCAAGGATTTTTACAACTTGTACGATGGCACGCCCGGCAATTACCTGACCTTTGTCGCCGCGCACGAAACTGCGCATCAATGGTGGTTTGAGCAAGTCGCCAGTGACCAGGCGCTTCAGCCCTGGCTTGACGAGACTCTCGCCACTTACTCCGAGCGGCTTTACTACGAAAACACCTATCCCGACATCGTCAGCTGGTGGTGGTCATATCGCATCGACTTTTACAAACCTGAAGGCTTTGTCGATATTCCCATCTATGAGGGACAGGGCTTCCGTCCTTACACCAACGCGGCTTATTTCCAAGGCGCGCATTTCCTTGAAAAAATCCGCCAGCGCATCGGCGACGAAGCCTTCTTCGCCTTCGTTCAAGATTATCTCAATCAGGGACGCGGCAAGATCGTCACCGCCAACGACTTCTTCCGCATTTTGCGCTCGCACACCACCATAGACCTTTCCGACCTGATCAACCAATATTTCCGCAACGTCTATCAATGAACCGTTCTCCATTTCGTTTCACCCACCATGTTTCACGCATTTTCTATTTCGTGATTCTTTCCAGCATCCTGATCGCTTGCACGGCGCCAGCCCCCACGCCTACGCCGCTGCCGTTTGCGCCCTTCGTCCTTCCCACGCGTGACCCAAACGCCGCCACACCAACACCCTTCCAACCTTCTGGAGAAGTGGCTACGCCCATCCCGACATTTACTGCCTCCCCAATTCCCAGTGCGACATTCACCCCGACACTCTCACCTACCGCCACACTGACTGCGCCTCCTGCTTCGCCGACAACGAATTCGCCAGCCCCAACCTCGTCTCCGCTGACGAGTTACATCCTACACGCCACGCTTGATTTTGCAAACAAAACCGTCAGCGCAGATCAGACCATCCGCTATTACAACAAGACTGGTTCAAACCTGTCGGATCTGGTTTTATCGGTTCAGCCGAATCTATACAACAATGCTTTTACACTTAATTCCATTTCACAAGATGGAACGGCGTTGACGTCTTATACTCTCAGCGGGCAACGACTGACGGTCAATTTGAATCAGCCCATCGCCTCAAATGCGGCGACGACGATCACGCTCAACTTCAATCTCAATATCCCAGCCAAAGGCGCGAACGATGTCTTCGGTTATGACTTCAACCAGATCAATCTCACAGACTGGTATCCATTCATCGTCCCGAACCGCGGCGGGTGGATATTGCATGACCCCATGCCATGGGGCGAGCATCTGATGTACGACGCATCCGATATCGAGTTGAACATCAAAACTGATTCCAGTGTAACCCTGGCTGTGGGCGCTTCGCCCGAATCGAATGGCGAATGGACGCGCTACCGCATGTATGGCACACGCACGCTGGCGATCTCTGCCAGCAATGAATTTGTCGTCAAAGAGACTGCGGTTGGCAATGTTACCATCCGCTCGTATTATTTCAACGGATATCAAACTGCGGGGGACGATATGCTGATCTACGCCATCGAAGCCGTTGAAACATTTTCAGCACAGTTCTCCCCGTATCCGCATCAAACTCTGGCCATCGTGCAAACAGACATGGACGACGGCATGGAATATGACGGCTTGGTCTTCCTCGCCACCGATTTTTACAGTCAATATACCGGTTCCTCGCGCAGCAATCTGACGACCATTGGCGTGCATGAAATCGCGCATCAATGGTGGTACAGCCTTGTGGGCAGTGACCATGCGCTTGAGCCCTGGCTCGATGAAGCACTTTCCACATACAGCGAACGGATCTTTTACGAAAACAACTATCCTTCCAATATCAGTTGGTGGTGGCAGTTCCGTGTCAATTACTTCAAGCCGACCGGCTATGTAGATGGCAGCATCTACGACTATGGCTCCTTCCGTGCCTATACCAACGCGGTTTATTTCCGCGGGGCGCTTTTCCTCGATGAAATGCGCGAGCGGATGGGCTATGGCAATTTCTCGAAATTCATTCAAACCTACGCCACACGCTATGCCAACGGTCACACCACTGGCGCGGACTTTTTTGCTCTGGCACGCGAAATCGTCAATGTCAGCTACGATGATCTCATCGGAAATTATTTTTCGGGTTCGTATTAGTCAAGAGCTCGCCGTCGGGAGTATGAATGAACAGACCCTATACCTTCATCAATGTTGCCATGACGGCGGATGGGAAGATCGATACCTTTGAACGCAAGGGGGCGGCGATCTCGTCCAAACGTGATAAAGTGCGCGTGGATGAATTGCGCGCCGCCGCGGATGCGGTCCTTGTTGGGGGAAAGACCCTTTTGGAGGAACAGCCCAAGCTCACCGTCAAGAGTGAGGCGCTGCGAGAAAGAAGAATCCAGCAGGGACGTTCGCCCAATCCCATTAAAGTAGGCGTCGCTACCATCGCAGACATCCGGATGGATTCAGATTTTATTAAGGTGGGCGATTCGCGGAAAGTAATATTTACCACGTCACAAACATCTATAAGCCAGCTTGAGAGTTTGCGTGCGCTCGGCGTGGATGTGTTCGTGGATGAAACGCCGCGCGTTGACCTGGCTAACATGATGCGGACGTTGAAAGAGATCGGCGTGAACCACTTGATGGTGGAAGGCGGCGGGACGATCAATTTTGAACTCATGCGGTTGGGTCTTGTGGATGAACTTTTGGTCTACATGGCGCCGATGATCTTCGGCGGTGCAAACTCTCCGACCCTTGCCGACGGTCTTGGATTGCCGCGTGACCGTGCGCTGGAAATGAAACTTGCGGACATTGAGCGCTGGGACGACGGCGGGGTTGTATTGAAATATCAATTTCTATAAAATGGTTTTGTAAATCTGGAGAGAGTTATGTCTACATTGATGCATGAAAAAATTCAAGTTTTGTTGGAAGAAGATTGCTGTCACGAATGTGAAGGCTACGGCGAGGATCATATCTGTGTTCACATTGAAGCCATCGCCGAGTTACCGACGCGTTTTGGCGATTTTCACATCGTGGCTTTTTCAAACAACAAAGATAACAAGGAACACGTCGCCATTATCAAGGGCGATGTGATCGGCGCGGACGATGTGCCTGTGCGCTTGCATTCGGAATGTCTCACAGGCGACGCCATCGGTTCGCTGCGTTGTGACTGCCGCGATCAACTCGAAGCGGCGCTGAAGAAGATCGGTGAGATGGAACGCGGCATGGTCTTGTATCTGCGTCAGGAAGGACGCGGTATCGGGCTGACCAACAAAGTCCGCGCATATGCGCTGCAAGACCAGGGTCTCGACACGGTCGAGGCGAATCTTGCGCTTGGCTTCCGCGACGATGAACGCGATTATGCCGTCGCTGCGCACATGATCCATTCGCTCAAGGTCAACTCCATCAAGCTGATGACTAACAACCCGAAGAAGATCGCACAGCTCGAACAGCACGGCGTGAAGATCAACGAACGCTTGCCGCACATCCTGCCAACCAACGAACACAACCTGTTTTACCTGCAAACCAAAGCGGCAAAATCCGGTCACATGCTCGACTTCCACGGCAAGGAACATCTGCCCGAACAAAGCGACGCCCCCATCGTGGAAGGCATGAGCGAAGATCAGATCAAAGCCATGTACGAATAATCAAAAGAAAGGATGAAGGATGAACAAGACCATCGTCATCACGGGTGCCACAGGCGCATTGGGCAGCCTGGCCGCAAAGACCTTTGCAGACATGGGTCACAACCTGGCATTGCTTGATATCGATCAAAAGAAATTGGATTCCCTCGTCCGCGATTTGAACCTGCCCTCGGAGCGACTCTTCGCTCAAAGCGTGAATCTGCTCGATGGGCAGGCGCTTCAAAACTCGGCGGAAGCGGTTCTTTCAAAATTTGGCTCTGTGCACGCCTTGTTCCATCTCGTCGGTGGATGGGTCGGTGGCAAGACCTTCACCGACACCCCATCAGATGACCTGGAGTTCATGATCAATCAACACATCCGCACCACGTTCAATCTGTTCAAAGCCTTCGAAGCGCCACTTTCCCAAAACGGTTGGGGACGTGTGCTCGTCGTCTCCGCTTCAACAGTTGCCAACCCGCCCGGCAAATCAGCGGCTTATACTGCCACCAAATCTGCTCAAGAGAACATGGTGCTTTCGTTTGCCGCCGAGTTGAAAGAATCCAAGGTGACGGCAAACATCATTCAGGTCAAAGCCATTGACGTGGAGAACAAAGGCACAGGCACCACACCCGATGTGATTGTCGCCACCATGCAGTATCTTTTTTCAGATGGCGCAGACAAGGTAAGTGGAGCGCGAATTCCGTTATACTAGGCGGAATGCACAGCCAATCCATCCAAATCAACGGCATCAAATTTCATGTCATGACCGACGGACCCGCAGACGGAACGCCGGTCATTTTGTTACATGGACTTCCCGAATTTCATTACGTCCGGAGCTAAGTCATGCCTGTCCCTGCGCTTGTGCTGTTGTTTTTATCCGCTTCAATGCATGCATTATGGAATTTTCTACTTAAAAGCGCGGAAGAAAAATTTGTGGCGATGGGCTGGCAGTCGATCCTGAGCGGAGCCCTGGCACTGATCGTGATCATCTTTTACTCTGGGCTTCCGCCGCGTGAAATGTGGCTGTTCGCCGTCATCAGCATGTTGTTGGAGGCGATCTATTTCATTTTGCTTTGCATCGCTTACAGCGATCACGACTTTTCGTTGATCTATCCTATCGCACGTGGAGCGGCTCCTGCCCTGTTGGTCATCTGGACGGCAATCTTTTTGCACGAACAATTAACAGTTGGCGGGTATATTGGTCTGGCATTGATCACTATTGGGATGATGGTCATTGGCGCGACAGCACTGCTGCAAAGCAAGGGTGAGAAGATTCACCTCAAGGGCATCTTCACTGCGCTGACGGTGGCGTTGGTCATTTCGCTGTATACATTTGTCGATGGGAAAGCCGTCAAGAGTGGACCTGCCTTGCCATATGGATTGTTCATGTTCGTGATGATTCCACTGGTGACCACGCCCTATATCGCCTATCAATATGGGCTGGATTCTTTTCCGCGGGTGTGGAAGAAGAATTGGAACTATCTGTTGATCGGTGGTGGACTGGGAGTGGTTGCCTATATGCTGGCCCTATTTGCGTATACGTCTGCGCCGCTCAGTTACTCAGGCGCGATTCGTGAGGTCAGCGCGGTGATCGGAGCATTCCTCGGCTGGCGCTTCCTTAAAGAACAAATGGGCGGGGTGCGGGTGGTCGGTTCTGTGATCGTGTTTGTTGGTGTGATGGTGATCGCAATATTTGGATGACCCCGTTAACTTAAGTAGCAATCCCCAAGGTGAGGGGGGCACCCTGGGGATTGCTAACCACCATTCTACCAGAATTGCATTTAAATGCAAGACCTTATTTCCTTTTCCTACAAGGTGACTTCCATGCCAGAACAACTTTTCCCTGAGCCCACTGTGGGCGTGTTCATCCTCAACCCGGTAGGTGAGATCCTGCTCCTGAAGAGCCATAAATGGCCGGGGAAGTTCGTCATCCCTGGCGGGCACGTGGAATTAGGCGAGCGCATTGAGGACGCGGCCATCCGCGAGGCGAAGGAGGAGACTGGGCTGGATATTTACGACTTGAAATTCATCATGTTTCAGGAATTCATCCACGATCCGGCGTTTTGGAAGCGGAAGCATTTCATCTTCTTCGATTACGTCTGCAGGACGGATTCGCTCGCAGTGACGCTTAATGATGAGGCGCAGGACTATCTCTGGGTCCAGCCGGAGGCGGCTCTTCATTTGCCTTTGGATACGTACACGCGGAATTCCATCGAGCGGATTATTTCGGGAAATTTGTCATAATTTTCAATAAGCTTACAGTTACAAAAAACAGTTGCATCGCTCTCTAAAAGTGGGTAAGATTGGGTTGCCATGATACGGATTCTGGCACTACATCTCTTCGGCATTCAAATGCCCTTCGTCAGCCAGCCTGATGGGTACGTGCGTACCTGTCAGGCTTTTTTATTTCATTTCAAGGAGTAAAAATGCAAACACCCTGGGAATATCGGTATGCGCACCGCACACAGAAGATGGGAAGTTCGGTGATCCGCGAGCTGCTCAAGTTGACCGAACAGCCGGACATCATTTCTTTTGCGGGCGGGCTCCCTGCGCCGGAGGTTTTTCCGGTGAAGGAATTTCAGGAGGCATGCAACCGAGTATTGACAGAACAAGGCGCACAGGCGCTGCAATACAGCACCACCGAGGGGTATCGTCCGCTGCGGGAGATGATCGCCCGTCACACCGAGCGATACAGCGTACATGTTTCGCCGGAGAATATCCTCATCACATCCGGCTCACAGCAGGCATTGGATTTTCTTGGGCGGTTGTTCATCAACCGTGGAGATTACATCGTCGTGGAATCACCCACTTATCTGGGTGCATTGCAGGCGTGGAATGCGTATGGGGCACAGTACATTTCCGTCCGAGCGGATGAGCATGGCATGATCGTGGATGAGTTGGAAGCTGCGCTTCGCATCGGACCGAAGTTTATCTACATCCTCCCGAACTTTCAAAACCCGTCAGGGTCGACCCTCAGCCTTGAGCGCCGCAAACGACTGGTGGCACTCGCTGACCAATATGGCGTGCCCATCATCGAAGACGACCCCTATGGTCAACTGCGCTATGACGGCGATCACATCCCCAGTGTTGTGACATTGGACAGTCAATATCGTAACGACGACGACGGCGAATACACCGGCAATGTCATTTATCTGAGCACATTCTCGAAGTTGCTTGCGCCGGGTCTGCGCCTGGCGTGGGTTATCGCTCCGCCCAATGTGATCCAAAAACTGGTGATGACCAAACAAGCCGCCGACCTGCACACCTCCTCGTTCAACCAGCAGGTGGCATATGAAGTAGGCAAAGGCGGGTTCCTCGACGAGCACGTCAAGGTTATCCGCGCCACGTATAAGGAACGCCGCGATGTCATGCTCGAGATGATGGATGAGATGTTCCCGCCCGAAATGCGCTGGACTCATCCCTCCGGCGGTATGTTCCTGTGGGGCATGATGCCCGAAGGAGTCGACGCAGCAGAAGTGTTGAAGATTGCCATTGAACGCAAGGTGGCATTCGTACCCGGCGCAGCCTTCCACCCGAACGGCGGCGGCACGAACACCATGCGCCTCAACTTTTCATATTCCTCGCCAGATACCATCCGCGAAGGTATCACACGGCTTGGAAACACCTTGAAAGAAGTGTTCAAAAAGAATGGGTTTCATACCTCTTAAACACACTCTGTAAAACAAAAAGACTTGCCTTGGCGGGCAAGTCTTTTTGTTTGTCTATTCCTCCACATAGGGCACATAATCAGCACGAGCCAAACCCTGTTTAATCGCCATCTCTGCCACCGCGCGCGCTACTGCATGATGCACCTTTTTATCCAGCGGATTCGGCACTAACTCACCTGAAGGCGTCAGCCCGGCAATGGTCGTCGCTGCCGCCAGCAACATCTCGTGTGTGATGCGCGGCGCATTGGCATCCACGGCGCCACGGAAAATGCCGGGGAATCCCAGCACGTTATTCACCGACTTTCCATCCGCTGCAAATGCCGCGCCATGCTCCATCGCCACATTCGGGTCAATCTCCGCATTCGGGTTGGAAAGCGCCAAAATGATCTGCCCCTTGCGCACCATCTCCGGCTTGATGAGATTCGGCGCGCCAGTAGTCGCGATCACAATATCGCATTTCGTCATGATCTCGTTCAAATTGGATTTGATGCCGCCCACCTTTTCGAATCGATCCAACGCTGCGAGACTCAAGTCTGCGCCATAAACGGGATTTCCCGTCAAACGCATCAACATCTGACCGATGGAATGACCGGCCGCCCCAAGCCCGATCTGCCCGATGACGGCTTTGTTCAAATCCCTGCCTGTCTCGCGCGAGGCAACCATCAGCGCCGCCGTCGAAACGACAGCGGTTCCATGCTGGTCATCGTGCAGAACGGGAATATCCAGCATGGCTTGCAAACGTTCCTCGATCTCAAAACAGCGCGGCGCAGAAATATCTTCCAACTGGATCGCAGCAAAAGTGGGAGCAATCGCCGCCACCGTGCGGATGATCTCCTCGGGGTCTTTTGTGTTTAGTAAAATGGGAATACCCGAAAGCCCAACCAACGTTTCCATCAACATGGCTTTGCCTTCCATCACGGGCATCCCCGCCAGCGGACCGATGTCACCAAGTCCCAACACAGCTGTCCCATCTGTGACGATGGCAACCATATGGCTGATGCTCGTGTACAGCCGCGCCTGCGACGGGTCTTTGGCGATGCGCATGCAGACTTCCGCCACGCCGGGCGTATAGACTCGTCGCAGCGTAGCCAGAGACTCAATGGGATAACGCGAACGGATGGCGATCTTCCCCTTTTGATGCAGTTCCAAAACCTGGTCACGCACTTCAATGACTTTGGTATCTTCGTTCGATTGCAAGCCTTTGAGGACGGCTTCCAGTGCCTCTTCGCTTTCAACCGTGACGGTAATGTCGCGCACGGTATGACGCGAGGTCTCGGTCAGCAGGACAATGCTGCCAATGTTTCCGCCCGCCTCTGCGATGATGGTCAATAGTTTTGCCAGCACACCCGTCTTCTGGGAATTTCGGACACGCACAATGCGAATGATCTTTTGATTCCACGACATGAAAGTCTCCTTTTCGGTCATATCCATTTTAACGCCGATACCGCGAATGCGATTCGCGGTATCGGTCAGCATGAGAGTCTTTGAAAGCGGGAAGAGCTAATTCAACAGGTCGGGTAATTCGTCAAAGGAACGGATGACCGTACACTCAACATCAGGAAAGAGATGGCTTGGGTCGTAGAGGACAGGTCTCAGTCCAGCGCGAAGCGAGCCGATGATGTCGGCAAAGTAATTATCCCCAATGTACATCGTCTCCGCGGCGGATGTTCCCGCCCGTTCCAAGGCTTGTTCAAAAATACGCAGTTCCGGTTTGAACGAACCCACTTCACCGCCCGCCAGTGAAAAGTTGAAAAAAGAATCGAGATTGAGATTCTTTAATTCGTCATGGACGGGGTCTTCGCGATTGGTGACCACGCCGAGGACATAACCTGCCTCTTTGAGTCCCGCGAGGACGAAGGGCACCTCTTCAGGGATGTAGACTTCGGGTTTGTAATTTTTGCCCATGTGGTCAGAGACGGCCGACGCCAACTCAACAGCGCGCGCTTCGGGCAACCCGACTGCCACCATGCGCCGTTTGGAGTAGTTGACCCAAAAACCTTTGGAGTCGTCTTTGAAGATTTTGCCATCTTCTTTGATTTCGGGAGAACTCGCAAAATAATAATGTTCCCAATGCACGGCGCGGATCTTGTCCTCCTCCGAGTATTTCACGCCAATGCTTTTGAGGTATTCCATGAAAACTTCATCACCGGTTGGGATATGGTGACGAAGCGTGCCGTCCAGATCGAATAGAATGGCTTTGATTTTTGTCCGCGTCATTTATCCGCCAATGTGCGACATTTCCACTTTGGGAAGTTGGGTGGTGTTCTCGGAACGAATCTCGGAGTAACGATCGGCGCGTTTACCCCAAACTTTTTCGATCTCAGCGGCGAGTTCTTCATCTGTTGCGCCGCCACGCAGCATAGACTTGAAATCGTGCCCCTTGATGGCGAACAAGCAGGTATAAAGTTTTCCTTCCGCAGACAGGCGCGCGCGGTTGCAATCACGGCAGAACGCCTGCGTGACCGATGCGATCACACCGATTTCACCGCCGCCATCCTTGTAGCGCCAGCGCTCCGCCACCTCGCCGCGATAGTTCGGGTCGGCAGGTTCGAGCGGCATTTCACGGCTGATGATCTGAACGATCTCCTTTGCAGAAACCACATCATCCATGCGCCAGCCATTGGTGCTGCCCACATCCATGAATTCGATGAAGCGCAAAATATATCCCTTTTCGCGAAAGAAACGCGCCATCGGCAAAATGCTGTCTTCGTTGAGTCCGCGTTTGACAACCATGTTGACCTTGATCGGCGCAAGCCCAGCGGATGCGGCGGCATCCATGCCTTCCAAAACTTTTTCGACGGGGAAGTCCACATCGTTCATCGCTTTAAAGATATTGTTGTCAAGCGAGTCGAGACTTACGGTGATGCGATTCAAACCGGCATCTTTGAGTTCCTGGGCGAAGCGCGGCAGCAGGGACCCGTTGGTGGTCATCGTCAAATCGAGGTTTGGAATCTCTGAAAGCATCCGCACCAGATCAGGCAGGTCTTTGCGCACCAACGGTTCCCCACCCGTGAGGCGAATCTTCTTCACGCCAAACGAAGCGAAAATCCGCGCGAGGCGGGTGATTTCTTCATAGCTTAAGATTTGTTCGTGGCGCAGGAATTTAAAGTCGGACCCAAAGGTTTCCTTGGGCATGCAGTACACACAGCGGAAGTTGCAGCGGTCCGTGACAGAAATCCGCAAATCACGCAAGGGACGATCAAGAGTATCTAAGAGGGTCATGGGATTCTCCGTATCCAATAAAGCACAAAACGCGTCAAATTCGATCCGGTAGAGGCGGATTATAACAACTTTATAAGTTTAGCGCTTATTTGAATTGACGAGCGTTATTAGGCGTGCTATGATGACCGTTCATTTGTATTTATTTTCTCTGGAAGGAGAGATTTTATGAGTTTTGAATTTATTTTGCGGATTATCGGCATGATCGCGTTGGGGGTTGTCGGGGGAATTTGGGGGTTTCAACTCTCAGAATTTGCGGATGACGCCTTCCGCACCACAATGACCCTTAGCCTGGTCGGCGCGTTAACGGGGTTGATCCTCACTCCTTACTTTACCACCCGCCCTGCCCGTTACGTCCGCGCCCTGCTTGGACGCCTCGCCGCTGAAAGCCTCTTCGCTGGCTTGGTCGGCTTGGTCGTTGGCTTGTTGATCGCTGCCTTGTTGGCGTTTCCGCTTTCCATGCTCCCGGCTCCATTCAGTCAGATCTTGCCGTTCATCGGTGTGTTAATCTTTTCCTACTTTGGCGTGGCGCTCTTCGTCATGCGTCAAGGTGACATTATGGGATTGGTCAGCGCCATGAGCGGGCGAACCGAAGGTGGCAGTTCCACCTCGTGGACGAATCTCAATCGCACCATTTTGCTCGATACCAGTGTCATCATCGATGGGCGTGTGGCGGATATTGCCAAGACCGGCTTTTTGCCCGGCACGTTGCTGATTCCGCGCTTCGTGTTGAACGAACTCCAATACATTGCCGACTCACCGGATGGAATCCGCCGTCAGCGCGGACGACGCGGTATGGAAGTCCTCGCCGAATTGCAGAAGCTGCCCAATGTCCTCGTCCGCATCTCGGACATCAATGTGGAAGGCGTGCGCGAAGTGGACGACAAACTGGTCGTGCTCGGCAAGCAGCTCAAGAGTCCCGTGTTGACCAATGACTACAACCTTAATCGTGTGGCTGAACTGCAAGGTGTGACCGTTCTTAACATCAACGAACTGGCGAATGCGGTCAAGTCGGTTGTCTTGCCAGGCGAAGCGCTACGCATCAACATCATGCAGGAAGGCAAGGAACATGGTCAGGGTGTGGGCTACATGGATGATGGCACGATGGTCGTGGTCGAAAACGGACGCGAGTACATCGGCGAATACATGGAAGTCAACATCACCAAAGTCCTGCAAACGGCCGCGGGACGCATGATCTTCGGACGCGTGGATGAAGAGAATGGCAGAAAGAACAAGAGTAAGTAAACAATAATATAGTAACCAGAAAACAGGGCGCGCGAGGCGTCCTGTTTTTTTATGCGGTAAAATACATCCATAAAGACTTTGTGATTCTTAATCCCCGTCGTGGTAGAAAAATGCTAAAAATTTACAATACTCTCACTCGCAAAACTGAAGAATTCCAGACCCTCGAACCCGGCAAAGTTAAAATGTACGTCTGCGGAGTCACGGTCTATAACGACGCGCACGTTGGTCATGCCATGTCTGCCATCGTGTTCGACATCATCCGCCGTTATCTCCAATATCGCGGTTATGACGTGAAACACGTGATGAACTACACTGACGTGGACGACAAGATCATCAACCGCGCCAACGCACTCGGCGAGGATCCGCTCAAACTTTCGGCGCGTTACATCGCCGATTATGCCGCCGACCTCAAAAGCCTGAATGTGCTTCCGGCTACATCCAATCCGCAGGTCAGCACTACCATGCCGCTCATCATCCAATTCATCGAAGGGCTGATTCAAAAAGGTCACGCCTATGCGGCTGAAAATGGCGATGTCTACTTCCGCGTCACCAGCGACGATGATTACGGCCGCCTCTCGGGTCGCAAACTTGAAGACATGCAAGCTGGTGCGCGCATCGAAGTCGGCGAACAAAAAGAACACCCCATGGATTTCGCGCTCTGGAAATCCGCCAAGCCCGGCGAAATCTTCTGGGAGAGTCCGTGGGGCAAGGGTCGCCCCGGCTGGCACATCGAATGCTCCGCCATGAACCTTGCCGAACTTGGCGAACAGATTGACATTCACGGCGGCGGCAACGACCTGATCTTCCCGCACCACGAAAACGAGATCGCCCAAAGTGAAAGCTACACCGGCAAAGAATTCTCGCGCTATTGGATCCACAATGGCATGCTGCAACTTGGCGGCGAAAAAATGTCCAAGAGCCTCGGCAACATCGTCAGCATCAAGGAATTTCTTTCCAAGCGATCCTCCGATGTCATGCGCATGTTGGTTTTGAATGGAACGTATCGCGCGCCATTGATGTTCAATGACGAAACGCTCGACGCCGCCGAACGCAACGTCGAACGCCTCAAGTCCGCGCTCAAACCTGCTTCATCCTCCGCCAGCGGACTCTCCGCTGAAGCCGCTTCCGCCCTCTCTGCCTCCATCGAATCCGCGGGCAGCAACTTCACCGACGCGATGGACAACGACTTCAACACTGCCGGAGCCGTCGCTTCATTATTCGAACTCTCCAAGTCCATCAACACCGCGCGTGATAATAGCGCCACAGCCGACCAACTCAAACCGGCGCAAGAAACCTTCAAACAACTGGCTGGCGTGCTGGGACTCACGCTGGAAGAGAAGAAGGGTTCCAGCGAAGACGAAGCCAAGATCAACGCCCTTATTGAAGAACGCACGCAGGCGCGTAAAGACAAAAACTGGAAGCGCTCCGACGAAATCCGCGACCAATTGAAAGCGATGGGCGTCACCATCGAAGACAGCAAAGACGGCACTACTTGGAAATGGGCATGATTTTATAGGGGCGACCCAATGGGTCGCCCCTACGGTACAATCGGGGAATATGAAGGAATTCATCTACTCTCGCAACGCAGTCCATGAAGCCTTGCGCGCCAAACGCAGGCAGATATTTTCCATTGAAATTGCCGAAGGGGCGCAGGAAAAAGGCAAGCTGGCAGAAATCGTCAAACTTGCCGGGCAGCAAAAGATCAAAGTCAACCGCGTCCCACGCGGCAAATTAGACAAGGTCCACCAAAACCATCAGGGCGTGATCGCCGAAGTCAGCGCTTATCCGTATTCGGACGTGGTCGATATTTTGGACAGCGTTGGAGACGAACCACCCTTTATCCTCATCCTCGATGCGCTGCAAGACCCGCAGAACTTTGGCACGCTCATCCGCACGGCCGAAGCCGTTGGCGTGCATGGCATCATCATCCCGTTGGCGCGCGCTGTAGAAGTGACGCCCGCAACAGTCAATGCATCTTCGGGTGCAAGCGAACACATGCTCATTGCCCGCTCCAATCTGTCGCAGGCGATGGATGCGCTCCGAGATGCAGACCTCTGGCTTGTAGGCTTGGACCAAGCCGGGGCGGAGGTGGAGGCGAATTCCCGTCATCTCAAAGGCGCGTTGGGATTGGTCGTCGGCTCGGAGGGCGAAGGTCTGCATGAACTAACGCGCAAGAAATGCGACATCGTTTTGAAGTTGCCGATGAAGGGACAAATCGAATCGCTCAACGCCGCAGTCGCAGGATCGGTGGCGTTGTATCTGGCATATCTAAATCGAAAATAAATGTAAGGCGCGGCGGGGTGTATCGACATTGATTTGATCATCGTTCCGCTGTGCCTCAATGGAGAAACCATGCCACAAGCAACCTATCATTTTCCGAAAGGCTTCTTATGGGGGACGGCCACCGCCTCACACCAAGTGGAAGGCGGCAACACGAACAACAATTGGCACAAGTGGGAAGAGGAAGGGCACACGGTTCACAAGTCGGGTCTTGCCGCCGATTGGTGGGGCGGACGCTGGCGCGAGGATTTCGACCGCGCCGCCGAAACCGGACAGAACGCACATCGTCTCTCGCTGGAATGGAGCCGCATCCAACCCACACCCGACAGTTGGGATGAAGAAGCGATAGAGAAGTATCGCTCCATGCTGCGCGGATTGCGTGACCGCAATATGACAGCGTTGGTCACTCTGCATCATTTCAGCGACCCGCTTTGGGTCACTGAGCGTGGCGCATGGGAGACGGAAGAGATCGTGCCACTCTTCGAGAAATACGTCCGTAAGGTGGTGGATGCGTTGAAGGAATACACCAACCTGTGGGTCACCATCAACGAACCGAACGTCTACGCGTTGAGCGGATACGTCACGGGTGAATTTCCGCCCGGTAAAAAAGACTTGAAGCAAGCCATGCGCGTGTTGGGTGTCATGCTCAAGGGACATGCCGCCGCCTATCGCGCCATCCACGAGTTACAACCTGAGGCGCGCGTGGGCTATGCCCTGCATTACCGACCAATGGTTCCGCGCGTGAGCTGGTCGCCTTTGGATAGGTTGATGCGCAACATCCGCTATGAAGGCGTCAACATGGCGTTTCCGTCTGCCATTTCCACCGGCGTGATGAAGTCGCCAATTGGCAATCAAAACATCCCCGAAGCCAAAGGCACGCAGGATTATCTCGGTCTGAATTACTACTCCGTGGATACCGTCTGGTTCGACATCACCAAACTGGCGGAAATGTTCACGAACAGCGGCTACCCAAAAAATGCGGATATGAGTCACACGGGTATGATCGCCAACATTCCCGAAGGTATCTTCGACTCGCTCAAATGGATCGTCCACACGTACCCGAACCTACCTATTATCATCAGCGAGAACGGCGTGGAAGATTTCGACGATCATTTGCGTCCGCGTTATCTCGTCCAACACTTACATCAGGTTTGGCGCGCGGTCAATTTCAACTGGCCCATCAAGGGCTACTTCCATTGGTCATTGGTGGATAACTTCGAGTGGGAGCGCGGCTGGACACAACGCTTCGGACTTTGGGGGTTGGACATCGACACCCAGAAGCGCATCCGCCGCCCCTCTGTGGACCTGTATGCGGAGATCTGCAAAGAGAACGGAATCTCCAGTGAGATGGTACAGAAGTATTGTCCCGAAGTATTCGAGAAGATATTTCCAGCGTAAATCTCCCGTCGGGACATAACGCACAAGCCTCCCCGAAGATTAAATGTAAACAGCCTCCCAAATGGGAGGCTGTTTTTTCTGCATACCTTATCTGCCGATCAAGGCAAAGATGGCGTAGCCAAGAGCAAGAATTCCTGCGATGGTCGCAAACAGAGGCAGTGTCACAAACGAGCCGATACCATACCAGAGGAAGAACAACCACAAACACCAACCGGAAATCGTTTTGGGTAAAGACATGTCACACTCTCCTTTGAGTTTGATGCGACTGGGGATGCCAGTCTAAAAGAGATAACCCCTATCCGATTTGAGGGTTACGAATTGAAAATGGTACAATTGTTCTATGAGCGTATTAAGTACCCCGGCAGAGTTCACTCTGCATCGTAAACATAAATTTGACCAATCCTCGCCTGTGCGATGGATTCTTTCCCACGCGAAGCCGTATTGGTGGATCGTGGCGATGATCTTTATCGGTGCCATCGGCAATGCCATCCTGGCGGTGGTCGTGCCTGTCCTAACTGGTGATGCGTTCAATGCCATGTTGAAGTCGCCGCCGGATACGAGCGTGTTGTTACCGCTGGCGTTGACCATCGGCGTTTCGCAGGTCATTCGCGGCGTGCTTCAACTGGGACGTAACTTTGGCGCCGAGTTGATGGCGCAAAAAATGGAACGTGACATCCGCGATGAGTTGTATCTCTCACTGCTTGGCAAGAGCATGACCTTCCACAATTTGCAGCCTGTCGGCGATACAATGGCGCGTTCAACCAATGACGTGCGCGAAGTAAACTACATGTTCAGCCCCGGCGTGAATCTCGTCGTCGGTTCGTTCATGTTCATTTTGATGCCGCTCTTTTTCGGTCCGCGTTATCACCCATCGCTGATACTCACACCATTGATCTTTACGATCATTTACTTCATCGCGCTGGTGCGTTATATCAAAACATTGTCGCCAGTCACCGATGAAGTCCGCGCCACATTTGGGACAATGAACACGCATCTTTCCGAATCATTGGATGGTGTGGAGATCATGAAAGGCGCCGCACAGGAAGAAGCCGAAGTGGATCGCTTCGTGACCAATGCCCGCAAGGTGCGCGATGCTTTCGTGCAACAGGGCGATCTTGAAGCGCGTTACATCGCCATGCTGTTGCTGGGGCTTGCCTACGCGGGCGGACTCGTCCACTCGTTGCTACTTTTTCGCGCCGGGCTGATCGATGTGGGCGCGGTTGTTGCCTATTTCGGCATGCTGCAACTGCTTGGCTTCCCCACCTTCACCTCCACTTTCGCCTACTCCCAAATCTCATTGGGAATTTCGTCCGCACGCCGAATTTTGGAACTCATTCAGCGTGAAACAAAACTTGACCAAAACGCAGCCGGCATGACCTCTGAGATTCGCGGCGAAATCGAGTTTCGCAATGTCTCATTCCATTATCCCGGCGGCGACAACGTCCTGACTGATATTTCCTTCAAAGTCAAGCCGGGGCAAACCGTGGCTCTTGTCGGTCAGACCGGCGCAGGCAAAACCACACTCGTCAAACTTATCAACCGCATCTACGACGTCACATCCGGTCAGGTGCTGGTTGATGGCATCGACGTCCGCGACTGGAATCTCGCCTCGTTGCGCTCACAAATTTCCATCATCGAGCAGGATATCTTTCTCTTCTCACGCACCCTCAGCGACAACATCGCCTTCGGCAAACCCGGCGCCTCCAAGGAAGAGATCATTTCAGCTTCGATGGCGGCACAGGCACATGACTTCATCCTCGATTTTGACCAGACCTATGGAACAGTCGTCGGGGAACGCGGTGTGACTCTCTCCGGCGGACAACGTCAACGCATCGCGCTCGCTCGGGCCTTTCTCACCGACCCGCATGTCCTCGTCCTTGATGACTCCACCTCCGCAATTGACTCGGCCACAGAAGACAAAATTCAACGTGCCATCTCCAACGCCGCCAAGGGACGTACGACCTTTATCATCACCCATCGCCTCTCACAGATCCGCTGGGCAGATCTGATCATCGTGCTCCGCAAGGGACGTATCGCCGCCATCGGCTCACATGATGAGTTGATGGAAACATCCGAGGCATATTCGAGAATATTTAGAGAATAGAGAGGAGGGAATAGGGATAGGAAATGGTTCAACTATTCTCTATCCACTATTCCCCAATAACAAATTATGGGCTTCTTTGCAGGTTTAAACGACGAAAAATACGACCGCCAATACAAGGATAACGAACTTGTCCGGCGCATGGTCAATTACTTTGGCTCACAGAAGGCACGCCTGGCGCTTGCTTCCTTCACCATCATCCTGTTGGCTGTCATTGGCGCGGCATTGCCCGTCATCGTCAGTCGCATCGTGGACTTGATCCAGGATCAGCCAAGCTTAAACTCCATTTTTTGGGTAGGGCTGGCACTTGTCGGCGTGGCATTTGGCTTGTGGGGACTGAACTGGCTCCGGCGCGGTCTGATCGTGCGCTCCGTCGGCGATGTGGTATTGGACATGCGCTCCCGCGCCTTCCGTGCGGCCGCTGAACATGACCTTTCCTTCTATGACCAGTTCTCCTCTGGTCGCATCGTCTCGCGCATCACGTCCGACACGAATGATTTCGGGCAACTCGTGGTCATCGTCACCGATGTGGTGGCGCAATTCATCCAAGCCTTTTTGATCGCCATTGTGCTCTTCCAAACCGAATGGCGGATGGCGCTTTTGCTGATCGGTTTCCTGCCGGTCATCTTCGGGATTGCAGCGGGATTCCGCGCCTGGGCGCGCCTCGTTACCAGGAAAGGCATGAAGGCAATGGCGGATGTCAACGCCGCTATCAAGGAAACTATCAGCGGCATTTCCATCGCGAAGAATTTCCGCCAGGAAGAAAGCATCTTCAAATCGTTCGATGAATCGAACCAACAATCATATGGCGTGAACGTGCAGCGCGGCTTTGTGCTGTCACTGGTCTTCCCAACGCTCAATGCCTTGGGCGGCATCTTTGTCGGTGTGCTGGTTTATGTCGGCGGATTCAGCGCGGCGCAAGGTTTGGTCAGCATTGGTGCATGGTATCTCTTCATCATGAGCCTCGACCAATTTTTCTTTCCGGTCTTGAACCTCACCTCATTCTGGGCGCAGATCCAAAGCGGACTCTCCGCCGCCGAACGTGTTTTCGCCCTGATTGA
>JAHDWC010000009.1 GCA_023382575.1 Anaerolineales bacterium | reverse complement strand
TTTCCTTCCAGCGGAACATCTCTATCCGCCTCGCGCCATGCGCAGGGCTTCGATGCCGGCTTCGAAGGCGGCGATCAGTTCGTTGCGATAGCGGGCGATCACGGCAATCGCGACCACGCCAATGGCGCCCAGGATCAGGGCGTATTCTGCAAAGTCCTGACCATCTTCTTCGCGGATGAAACGTTGTAGTAACTTGAACATGGGATCTCCTTATGAAATAAAAAATCGGCTGACAGTTGAACTGTCAGCCGGGATCATAAAGAAATTCAAAAGGGGGATATCGGTTCGTGTCGCTTGTAGCCCCATGATCATAGAATATCGAACCAATATCCTATGATCACCATTAAGTGCGGTGATTGACTAATTTCACTCCTCGCACAGCCGACGTTGGTACATACCGTCTTAGAATAAAATGATATATCCGCGCACCTTGGCTGAACACGATGATCTTGGTGACGTTGGAGATACCGAGGGAATCTCGCAGAATCTGTAAGTTGGGTAGAATAATGCACCCAACTTTGTTCATGGAGTAGATGATTTTTGTGGTTTCGTTACTCACAGCAGCGGTATTTACACGGTAATTGTTTTATAACCACAAAGTACACGAAGTTTTAGGAGCGCTGATTTTTGTCGATTCTCCCTCGATTCGCATTAACATGTTATCCAAATCGGGATATTGTGAAACTATTTATTAAAAAGAACTGAAAAGTTTTTTTGTGACGCAATCATTTTTCATATTCCCAATTGCCATCTTTGAAGACCATTGTTTTAGTCTGACGGGTATCTACAAGGAATATTTCTAATATCTCGGGGGAAAATAAAGCATAGTTTTCAGGTAGCCATACAATATCTGTTTCTTTTTGTGTGGATTCAAATCCTAGTTGGAATTTGTATATTCCTGGTTGCTTTGCCCTAACGACCAAATTGAAAACTTCAAATTCACCAGGCTTAATTACAAAAAAAGGATATTCAGCCATTCTCGTTACATAGGTTTCGTTTTCTGTTGATTGGTTTATGGATAGATCAGGAAAATTCCTTATTACACCAATGTCAACAAGATTTCCTCCTCCTTCGTTACATCGTGCGCCAATAGCGCGCAATTGCTTAAGTGGTTGAAAGCTGATAATTTTTATTAGTAATTTATTCTCTATCCTAATAGAATCGTTTTCATCATTATTTGAAACCATAATCTCCATAGGTTTTTCGTTGAATAAATCATGTTGTTCCAAAATTGTAAAGAAGTTTTCTGGTAAAGATTCAAAATCAGTAAAACTCTCATTTTCATTTAGGATCATATAGTGATGGCATAAAAAACCATTATTCGCTTCAGGTTCAATTGCCTTTGGAAAAAAAGAAGTTACATTGATAAACTCTGAGGAGATCGTTGGGGCTATAGCAGGAGTCGCAAATGGTGTATTTGTTATATCAATAGCGTTTGGACTTGCAGTTAACGTCATTGGTAACATAGTAACATGTGGGCTTGTTGTTGCCAATGATGTTGCTGTAGGTGTCCCATATATAGCATAAGCCATTACATTTTGAGCTTGTTTTGAGGTGAGTAACAACAAAAAAAATATTGGCATTAAGATTAAAATAGATAATCCTATGGCGCGATACTTAGGGTATAGGTACACCCCTTTTCCGCCTTCAATTAATGGTGGCGTCTTTGCGAATCTGATATAAAAGCCAATTAAAAGCAGCGTAACAGCTATTGTGCAGGTTAAGACAGTAATTCCAATATAATAGTTTTCTTGTATGAGCACAAAGAAACCGATTATCGCGCTCAAAAAGCTAATAGCACCTGTTATCCATGTCGGTATTTTTTGAAACCATTCAGAAAGTTTATTCATTTTCGAGACCTTTTAGCTTTCCGAACAAAAGAAATAAAAAAGAATGTAGATATTACAAATGATAAAACTATTATTAAGATTCTGCTCGAAAATTTATCATCACTCTCTTTTGTTTCATTATTATTAGCGGATGGTGTTACGGGCTGCGAGATGGGATACTCCTGCGGCTTATATATCATCAATCCTGCCTGAATTGAACTTACATAAAAGTAATTGTTGTGAACATATAGCCTTTCAACGTCATGATAATAATCAAGAATGTAGTGCTCTGACAGTCTTATTTTTAGTGGGTTGCTAATATTGTATATATCAATATATTGACTTGAAAAATAATTTGCATCAGAAATTGTGTATGATAATTTTGTGTCATATAGAGCGAAATCATTGTTGAATTGATCTAAGCTGACTATCCCTCTTCCAAAACCATATTCTTGAATTATTTCTGGGTCACGAGGAGAAGATATATCAAGTATCTTTGTAATCCCTGCGTTTAGATTATCTTTTTTGAATATATATCCGTAATTTCTAACTATTGTAAAGTCTTTAATTTCATCAGAAGCATCATAGTTAAGATGCCCCACTCGGAACATATACGAGGGTGGTTCGCGATATTGGTAGCCTGCTATATAAATATCGTAGTTGGTAGCTATATATACATACTCGTCTTTTATTTGCAGATTACGTGGATAGTCATCAGTTTTTATACTAAGAGAAGATATGTTGTTAGAAACAGGACGTTCAAGAGGGTTATTTAAATTTATTACCTGGAAGATTCGTTCGTCATCATATAAAACATAGCCAATGTTTTCTTCAATTACTAATGGTGGATCTATATCATTCCAGAAAGCAGCCTGAATCGGTTGTGTGGGATTTGAAATGTCGACAATGATTGTGCCGTCAAAATAATTCTCAATGTATAAATACTTATCTAATTTACTCGTTATTTTTCCGTAACTTTCGCCTGCGCCAAGTATGGAGCCAACTATAATTGGCTTACTTGGATCACTTAGATCAACAACTCGAAAACCGCTGTTGTCTGAGGTCATGTATGCGAAGTTATCGTTAAGAGTAAAATCCTGTACTACGCTTGCGCCATAGTAAACTCCAGACACAGTCAAATCACTCGGATCACTTATGTCAATGGCTGTAACTTCTCCGCCAGACCACGCTACATAAACATTTTTGTTATCAGATTGAACGCCTGCAACTATTTGCCCATAACTGCCTAGTTCTAGCACATCTGTCACTATAGGTTTTTGTGGATTGTTTAAGTCAATCGCATACATGGATTTTGCAAGGTCTGCTATTGCAAAAACAAACCCATTTTGTAACACTAGGTTTTTTGTCCACGTAGTCCATTGATCATGATTAGGGTCAGATTCTACAGCGTCGATACTGCCAACCAGTAAGGGGTTTTCTTTGTTAGTTATATCAAGCAAATAGATTGTGGAAGAGTGGTAGCCAGGTAAATCCTCAGGTTTCTGCTCTATTGGCGCATTAACTTCTGATACCAGTAATGCAAGGTTTTCAGTTAAAATCATACGAGAAAATGACACTGCGCCAGTGATTTTTGTTGTGCCAAGGTCTTTTACTTCTGGTAAATTTGATAAATCGTAAATTCTTAACATGTCTTCAGTTGAAGATGTATATAAATAGTTTTCAATAAAGGCAAATGAACTTAAATATTGGACTGGAAGTTCCGCCAGTAATGAAATTTTAGTAGGGTCAGAAATATCAAGTAGCTTATATTTGTTTTCATTGTATTCAATCAATGCAACGTCGTTGTGAACGGAGATTTTTTGAATATCTTCTCCGTTGCCCCAGTTAGAAATTAGATTTGTTTCCTGGGGATTGGTTATGTCATATACAAATAATCCACCTCTTGCATTAGCAACAAACGCGCAGCAATCGGATAAGCCTATGTCGCTCACGACATCACTTGAGCCGTCTGTTTTACTGACGAAAACTGGCTTTTGCGGGTCTGTGAAGTCTATAATTGCCATACTAAGCCCTTCGCCAATATAAGCAAGATTTTCTTGCACTTGAATAGCGTTGTTTATACCTCCAATATTCCCCACAAGTTCCAAATTGATATTCTTAACTTCTTTTGTTTCTTCGGGTGAAACGAGAGACGTTATAGTGGAACACGCCAAAGACAAACTAACTACAACTGTGATAAATAAATTTTTTTTTGTATTCATGGGTTATATACCTTTATGGATTAGTTCAAAATAAAAGGCCTTGGGCTTAAAATGAATTGAAGGCATGAAGACCTAAAAAGCTTTGTAAAGAGGATAGATGTGAGTATTATTTAGTCTGAGAACTGTACGGTTTTCTATAAAAAGTTGGTTTATAACAATGAAAGTTGATCGGTCCTGGGTGGATAGAATACGCCAATAATCACAAATGGGTTTGGTGCTGACATAGCGTGAAATTTCAGGGTTGTACCAACGAAGAAGTGTAAATCTTTTTCAGTAAACTCTTCGAGATATTTCTTTTTGACATCTTCCAAAGCAGCTTGTTCATTGCCATCTTTTCTGTACAAAGAATTCCAGAATAACGCCCCGATTTCCCAATCTTCGATCATCATCTTGCGTGGTTCTTTATCGCCTTCGGAGAAAAAGCGATACGAGAATTTGTAAGGCAGTTTCTTGACAAGTTTCTTATGCCCCTGTTGAGTTGGTAGTTCAAACATAT
This sequence comes from Anaerolineales bacterium, assembly GCA_023382575.1. GTDB lineage: Bacteria > Chloroflexota > Anaerolineae > Anaerolineales > Villigracilaceae > Villigracilis. Next base: position 42,822 of record JAHDWC010000009.1, on the reverse strand, counting down.
TGAATTGCTTGAGTTGGTCTTGCCATTCCTGTTTCCACTCACGTTCATCTTCTTCAATTACAAAATCCACAATGCGGGCAGGTTTTAGGGTGGCAAGTGATTTTCTGTGGTTTGGGTCTTTGGCAAGCGCAATCAGTTCATTCATCGAAGTGAAAACTTCTTTGAGAACATAACTTTTCCGCGCCGCCCAATCATTATCTGTGCCTATATGTTGCCCAACATTTATTGGTTCGTCCACGCCGAGTTTAGGGCTGTAACTTTCAGGACGGAAGTCATCTTTCTTGCGCGTTAAGTTTATATTCACCCATGAATACTTCGGGTATTTCTTCTGGTCATCTTGTAGAAATCGAAATGGGATTGGATACATCCGTATCCATTTTTCGCCGTCCAACAACCCTGCTGTGCAAACCAATTCCGTGTAACTGCGTGACGGCAGAGGATACGTTTTTACGGTAATCAATACTCTGGCGTTCGGAAGTTCGTCGGGAAGGTAAGTCATATATTCCCCCTTGTGGGTTTATAAGTGAATAACGGCTCGCTTGAATGATTTATTCTCTTGCAAATGTTCGATCAATGTGTGGCGATGGCAGAAATTATGGTCGGCTTCAAAACAGACCAGTGCAATCCGCTCGTTTTGGTTGGTCAAGTCAATTAATTGCTTGATTTCAGTTTCGTGATTTGGCAAAAGTTTGCTTTCGTATGCCTTGAATAAGGCTTTATGTGAAACGCTTTCGCCAAGTCCCTTGCGCATGGAGGATGGGATTCCAAGTTCGGGAATATGGATGTATCTCATCCCTGCGCTTTCGATGTATTGCTTGAAACTCTTCTTGGAAAATCCATATTTCATGGATTGTGGATTATTGCGAACGTCCACGACAATGGTGATGTTATTGGCGATAAGTTTGTGCAGGAAGGAGTCAATGGTCAAGCCTTCGTAGCCGATGGAAAACACGCCAGGCTTGGTGTCTGTATTCCATGCGAATTGAAGTTGACGGATTTCGTCTGCGGTGAAATGTCTGCCCGCGATTTTGCTTCGGGAAGTATATTGGGGGAACTCACGATAAATTTTCTTGACGAGTTTATCGCCGCGCAAATCGCCAATTTGTGCTTTGAATTTCAGCAGTGCGGTTTTGTCCGCTGGAGTGAGTTCGTTTAGGTATGAATGCTTGGTGCTGAGTTGGAAATCGTCCGCTTGTTTCAGTAGACCTAAATCAATCATTCTTCGCTTGTCATAATACGAGAGAAAACTGAAAGGTCCGAACTTGTAGGGAAAAAAGTCGTAATGATTCTTGCCTGTCTGCTGGCAGAAGTTAAATAGAAGTTTTTCACAGTCCGTGCTTTGCAGACTGCCACCGAAAACTTCTATCAAGGCAAGGAGTATTTTCCTTCGGTAGTACATAGCGTTATATAACTATTATAGCGGACATTTGTTCTGTGTTATACATTAATTTGACAACCCAAACGGGTAAGGGATAAGGATTGGGCAGCGGGAGGATGTATCCTATCTATCTTAGGGTATCGCATACCCATCGGTGATTGGATTTTCCACTAATACCCCGCCGGGTGTCTGCCCAGCCAGCCCTCCCCGAGTCGTATCTCCAAATCCACTTTGGATGACGGGTCAGGCTGGATCACGATCTGTGAACTCTCCAATCCAAATAATTCCTTCAAATACTTTAGGGCATATAACTTGGACGTATATAAGGTCACCTTTGTATGGCTGGAATATCCGGTCGTCCCACCAAACTCCACCACCTGCATACCCTGGGTGTTCAGAAAAGCAGCTACGCGTTGTTCAAGGTCAACAGTGTAAGTGTTGTTGACCAATCGTATCTTTGCCTCATCAGATTGCATCAACGTCACGGCATCGCCCTGCGCCATTGGGCTCAAGGGTCCACCGGGCACGAATATCTCATCGCGCAGGATGCGGATCAGATCGGGAACCGGACGCAGCACATTGGCAGGCACACCATTGATGGTCGTATCGGTTGGGATCGCCATTGTAGTATCGATCACGCCCTGCTGGATGTCCTCCACATGGATATCCTTTGCAAGTACCGCCATTCGGAGCGCATCTTCCAGTGGCAGGTTGGTGCGAACCCCGGAGGAAAATTCGGCATAGAGATGCGGGGCTTGGGAGATCAGGCTGGCAAAGGTTTCCGGTTGCAGCACCTTATCCCGGATCGCGAGGATGACCTGCTGTTGCCGTTTGGCGCGTCCCACATCCCCGCCCGAACAACCCTGTGATTCATGCCGGCAGCGCGCATACGCCAGGGCGCGCTTGCCAGTCAGATGGCGGTAATCTCCTGGCTTCAAAACGAAATGATCCGCTCCTTCACCTTCCGGGTCGAGCACCATGCGTTCTTCCACATAGACATCGATACCACCGATCAGGTTGATGAAAGATACAAATGTCCCAAAATCCACCTGCACATAATAGTGGATCGGAACCCCGATAAATTGAGAGACAGTCTGCATTGCCAGTTCCGGTCCACCGCCCGGCAGCTTGGCATTCTCGCCAATTGCCCAGGCGGTGTTGATGCGCCCATACCCTGTCCCTGGAATATGGACCCATATATCGCGCGGGATGGACAGCATCCCGGCGGTCTTTGTGAGCGGGTCGACGGTCAGGATCATGATCGTATCGGTGCAGTTTGGGCAGCTATCCTGCTCATCGCCGCGCAAGCCAAACATGGCAATATTGATCCGGCTGGCGCCATCCCATTTGGGTAGCTCCAACTCAGGAACAGAGGGTTTGATCAATACGGCATTGGAATCTATTTCATCGAGGGCTGCCGGCAGTTCGGACGTTGGGTTGGTTTGAATGGCGCACTCTGCCGTGGGGATGCCTGGCAGGTGAGTCAGAGTCCAACATAGGGTTAACTTGCGAACAAGGATAAAGGCAGCGATCACTGCCAACGTGACAAAGATCCAGTACGCAAGCGAACGCCAGAGGGAATGAAATCCATTTGGATAGCGCGAGCCGGGCATTACATCAATCCTGAGCCCATGAAGGGTGCGATGATTGCCAGCACCAGCCCCAGCACCGCCATCACGCCGAACAAGCCGGCACGCTGGCGCACCAGCGCCGCGCGTTCCTCAGTCGCTTCCACCACGGAACGATGCACCGACTCCTGTAAACCTTGCACGCTGGACAGGACCGGGCGGTTGTTGGCAAAGAAGTCATGGATGTCGCGCAGGAAGAGATTGGCTTCCACATCCCTGGGATCGGGCAGGTGAGCACGGGTCACGTCAATGGCTTTGGTGAAATCCTCGACCTCCATGCGTGCTACAAGCAAGCCAAGCAGATTACAGAACGGACCGCCCACGGTCGAGGCTCGCCGCAGGGCTTCCTGCACGCCGACCCCGGATGACAATAACGAACTCAATACCGACAATCCGATCAGCATGTTATTGCGCAGCGACTCGGCGCGTTTCTTCGCCAGGGTCTTCATGCGTACATAGGGACGGCGCATGCCCAGGAAGATAAAGATCAGGGCGATCACCGGCGCTGCCATCAGCATGTTCAGCGCCGCCATTGCACCTGCAAGCATCCCGCCTACGAAGAGGAAAGTCGAGAAGTCGCGGATCGCGGCAGCATAGAATTCGCCGGGCGTATCATAGGGATAGCCAGCTCGTCTGAGCAGGCTAATCACATCGCTCATGTTCTTTGCCTGGTCCGGATCGAAGCGACCAGGTAGTATCGCCACCAATAACGCGGCCCATGTGGAGCGGCGTTTGGCTTGGGGTTGTGCAGTGAAGTTGCTCAGGCGGTTGCCACCAAAGGTGCTGAAGGCGGATTGAAACGTGCTCAAGAGTTCGAACGCCACTACGCTCAAACTCAATGCGCCCAGGAATGCAAAGAAATTCATCGAGAGTCTCCTTTTGAAATGTCATGCCGAAAGTCTACTAATTTCTGCAGAGGGGCCTCGTTTGGCTGTCGCCCGCGGAATAACCTGCTGTACAAGACCCGGCGCAGAGTCTGCATCTGTTGTTCACTGCGCAGGACCTGATGGGGAGGTCGCGGTTCGGCGAATTTCAATGCACCGCTGCCAGTTTCCCAACTCTCACCTCCATACTCCCGCGGCCAGAGCGGATGGGTGTACAGATCCCAGTTCGTTGGCAGGCTCTTATTCCTTCTTGCGCGATGCCACTGCCATAACGCCTCGAAACGTGGTCCCCACAAACCCCAGCCCAACTCGATCCGCACGGACTCCTCTCGTAGAATGCGCAGAGTTGCCGTGCAGTGATGACAGATCGGAATGGCGTTCTCCGGTCGCTGGTAGCGCCACAGAATTTCCACCGGGGATCTGGATGCTGGCGTGAGGATCGGTCGCCAGGAAGCCCGCTTGCCGCAGCGCATACAGTGACTGGGAAATTCATGCCGCCAGGGGATGCCGCCCACTGAAGCCGCCACGATCTCGTCGATGTAGGGCTCCTCGGCTTTCAAGACCGAATAGGAAAGCTTCACCGCGCCGTTTGGCAGATCGCAGGCTTCGGAAAAATCCAGAATGAAACCCGCCGAACTTACAATTTGCCCGCGTTCCCAGGCTTCAAAGTGCCAGCGTTGGATCTTTGGGTCGATCTTGTTTCGATGCACTTCACGGATGCGGCGCATGTCGGCGACGGCTTCTGCCAGCAGCGAGAACAGGAGTTGGTCCATGCCGGTGCCGGGTTCAAGGGCCCCAACTTGGGGCAGTTCAGGGGAAAGGGAAAGGATGGTGTTCATGAACGGCCGGTACTCCACCTTCGGCCCCGTCTCGATCACATACCGACATACCGGTAATCGCACCCATTTCCATTTGTCGATAACTTCATCGAAGACTACCTGTCCCTCGGCGTTCAGGGCGATGATGCGCATGGGCGGACAGAAGAAGGTATGGAAGGTGCGCGCGCCATCTGAAGGATAGATGAACGCCAACACCGTGTCATTCAACGACTCCATGAACATCGCGCCTGTGGCGCGTTGCTCGGAGGTGATCAGAAAATGTAGCTGCATGTCATCCCTCCCCTTCGTTCCCAAAGAGAATTTTGTAGACTTGCGGCATCATGGGATTGTGCGATCCCATTGCCTTTTTCCATGCGCGTGCCAGGGGATGCTCCACTTGTCCCGGCAGGGCATAGGAACTGTGCGGCGTCGACTCCATCAGGAGCAGCAATTCCGCTGGCGACAGGTCGGCAAATTGCCGGAAGACGCCGCGTGCCTCGCGCAGGGGATGTTCGCGCAGACGGCTGAGGGCATAGCCGAGCGGATCGGAAAGATTTCCACTTTTCGGACTGGCGACATACAGCACCCACGAGACAAAGGCATGCACGGAGGCTTGCACGTCGAGTAGTTCCTTCTGGACTTTGGGATGCACGTCATTTTGTCCAAGCAGCGCCTCAAGTTCCCAAAACGACGGCACCGCCTCCTCCGCTTTTTTCTTGTGTTGGGTGGTGGAAGTGTTTTTCTTATCAGTGTTGGGTGCGTGTTTTAAAGTGTTTAAAGCACTCCCATTTGCGTCCACCATATGACTCCCATTTGCGTCCACGAATGCCCCCATTTGCGTCCAACTAATACTCCCATCTGCGTCTGCCATATGACTCCCATTTGCGTCCAGCCTAATGCCCCCATTTGCGTCCAACGGTTCCTCCAATAGCACCCGAAACGCGCGCGGCATCGACTCGACCCGCAGATCGATATCCGGATTGGAATCAGGCATGGGCATCTCCATCAGAAAGCGCGACAGGTTCCCGCCGCGTTGCTCATTCCAGTGCGGGTTCAACCAGGCTTGCACGGTCTTGTAACGACCCGAACCGATCAGTTCCGCCATTTCCAGATAGCCGCGCTTGAAGGTTACGATGTCCCGTCTTTCTCCAGTACGTGAGTTGATGAATGCCATGTCACGCGAGACGGTGATCAGCCAGGCTTGCGCCGGGGTCAGGTTATGGCGCCGGATGGTTTGCGTGATGAAGTAATGGGGAATGTGGATATCCCCCAGCGCGCTGATGATGCGGCGGTGCAGTTGCTGTGCCAGACGCTCGTTTTCAGGTGAAAAGGTTGAGCCTGTTTCCATCTGCGCCATGTCCATCACGGTGTTCAACGGGGGATGGGATAACTTCACATCCAAGGGAGCAAGCAGTTCCATGACATTACTGACACCCAACATCTCCTGCAGGACGTTGGTGATGGAATTGTGTTTTTCAAGCAGCGCCTTCATCCTTGCATGTACCGCAGTTGCGTCGGCGCGAGTCAGGCGCGGAGTCATGAAGACCTGATAACGGATCGGGGCGCGATGCGGACGACCATCGCGCCCACGTCGGAAGCGGCGGGCGTCCTGTTTTTCGGCGCGTTGTACCAAACCCTGCAGGCTTCCCTGAACCACGGTATGTTTGAGTAACCGCCAGAAGGCGCCATTGCTCAAGCCGCTGAAGCGCAGCACATCCTGGCTGTGCAACGTCTTGATCCCGGATGGGTTTTGTTCCTGCGCCCGCCAGGCGGCTTGATGAAACCCAACATACAGCCAGATGGCTTTGGGTCCAATCTCCATCCCTAGTCTTCTCAAATAACCCTTCACCACAACCTGTTTATGCGGTTGCACGATGCGGTCGTAATCCAGCCACTGCACGGGCTCGATGTCCAACTCGCTCTCTTCATCGGCTGGTTCCCCATCCACCTCATCCACCATTGTCGGATTTTCACTCGAAACAAAACGCACCGACACCGGATGATCAAGGATGCCTTTCAGGATGTTCTGGATGATTGACGTCATGCGCGATTCCAGCCAGTCTTTGGCATAGGCATTGCGCGCGCAGATCGTCAGGACATTCTTTTCTAGGGAGAGCGCCTGGGTGTCTTTTGCCCAGGTTTCATAGGAGGCTTTCGGCATATCCAGTTGAAGCTGATGTAGCACCTGACTCCAAATGTCTTCGAGATTCAGCATGCTGCCTCCCAAGTCAAAATCGGGTGATTTCCCACCCAGGGTCGCACACATCGCATATGGAAGGCGGAACGCCTCCCAGCCTTTCCTGTGCCGTTGGCGTAGGCGGGCACGCAGGCGGAAACGTGGGCGGGACGTGGACAAAGCGCAGGCGGCACGTAGTCCGTGCCGCCTGCCTTGATTTCATGTTCGATTTTATTTTTTCGTTTTTGGTGGAAACTCATTTTGCACCATCCAGAGACAATGTGAAAGATGTCCGTTTTTGGATCGGTGTGAGGGTCAATCGCTTGTGTTGGTATTCCTTCAAGCCGAACCGTAATAAGGCGGTGATCAGTTCGCCAATTGGCACATGCAATCCATCCTCGGATGCCAGGGCAGACAGTTCGCGTTTGAGTTCAGGCGGGAAACCGCGCCAGGTGGTGATCACCCGCCACAGTGCTTCGGGTTTTTGTTTGGAACTTCTGGAACGTGTTGGCATGGAAAGAGAGTCATGCGTTGGAAATAAGGTCATACGCAAACGATATGGATTGGGTTGTGGGTTGAGATCGAACTCGCCACGTTCATAACAACGCAGGGCGTGTTCGATGATCGCGCGTGCGACTTCACCTTCCGGCACGCACAGATCGCTGGCAATGGATTTGACCTGCAAAGATAGTTTGGGATCGACCCCGCGATAGACGGCTTTGTGGCTTTGATGCTGCTTTTCCCAGTGACGGTTTCGTTTTCTGGGTTCGGCCACGCGCAGGGATTCGTATAGGTCCGGTGGCGCTGCCACAACGGGCAGAGTTTCATTGGAAGTTTCAAACGGGGAACGGCGTTTACTCATTCTGTCCTCCTAGTACTTCAAGACGATTTGCGCCAGCGCCTGATATTCCTTGGCTGCCCGGCACAATTCATCCATCTCGAAGATGGTCTGCCCCTGCGCCGCGCATTCACGCAACAGGGTCGAGCGATGGATGGGCGGCAATAGACTGTTGGCAAAACGTGCCTTCAAATCCTCAATGGTCGCCTTGCTTTCCCTCGTTTGCTCGTCGTAGAAGGTCGGCAGGATGCCCAGCAAATTGCCGCGCCAGTTCTTTTTGGATTGCAGGATGCTCATCATGCCCAGCACCTTGCCGACGCCATCCGCAGAGAGAAATTCCGTGGCAGTCGGCACGATGACAAGGTCTGACGCCCAGACCGCGCGTTCCTGGATCCCGCCCACACTCGGAGCGGTATCGAAGAGGATATAGTCAGGTCCGTCCTTGAAGAAGCGGCTGACCGTCTGCCTTATTGCCGAGACCGATCGGTCTTGGGCATTCAAAACAGTCTGGGCTGCCATCGTCTGCTGATCCCCCGGCAGGATCTGCAATCCCTCCCGCCCGGAGAAGCGCACCCAGGATTGAATAAAGCTGGTTTCCTGTTGGGACATACCCATTGTGAGCAGGTAGAAGACTCCTGGTTCCGGACTGCGCCCCAGGGCGGTGGCGGACTGTCCCTGTGGGTCAAGGTCGATGAGCAGTACTCGTTTGCCTTTAAGGACAAGACCATGTGCAAGGGAAACGGCGGTGGTGGTCTTACCCACACCGCCCTTTTGATTGGCAATACAAATGATTTTGGTGGACATGGTGCTCTCCCCTATTCCTTGCGCAGGTTGCGGTTGATCGCATCCCGGATAACCACATACAGGATGCCTCCTATTAACATGGACCCGGCAACCAACATCACTCCAATCAGGATGGCTCGCAACGTATCACTCATGAGAACCTCTTTGTTGGGTAGGCATGACTGGCGGTTTGTTATAGGAGGCTTGCCCCGCATCCGTTGTTGTATTTTCCGCTTTTTTATTTCGCGTTCCCCAACTGAGGATCATGCGATACGCCTGGCCCAGAAGTCTGCGTTGTTCGGGTGTATATTTTCCTGGAGTGCTTGAAGCTGTCATGATGAAGCTCCCAATGGAAGTTCAAGCGGTGATTGCGATTCTGGTCTGGGAAGCATTCCCTGTCGTTCCAGTTCCTGCCGGATGATGAGGGCAGCCTGTGCCCTGGGAAGCCGTAATTCCCGTTGGGCGAGCTGCAGGAGTGCATTGCGTTCCTGATCCCCCAGATAGACAATGATCTTAGCCATAGGTCTCCTTTTGATGCTGAAAAGAAATGAGCCGCTTTGTCGGCGGCTCATATAAATAGCATCTGGGAGTACGGGATCTCTACGGTTTGAAGTACGGGATGACTACGAAAATTTTCCTTTGTTACTTGACCGGGTTTTGGAGCCGAATGATTGAATGGACTCTTAGGGTTGGGATCATGTTTGTGTAGCTATTGTTGGTATTCGCCTGTCTCGATCTCCTTCAGGATGCGCCGGCGCCAGTCATAGAAGGTGGTGGTCGCCATGAGCAGGATGCCATCCGGGCTGCTGCCAAATTCCTGTGCAAGGAATTGTTCGAGTGTTAATGCAGTGATGGAGGAATCGCGGCGTTCCCACTTCAAGACAGCTTTGCGGATTTGCTCTTTGGGGAAGCGTGGTGGTTTTCCGCGGTGACGGTTGGGGGAAAGGTCGAAGAGTTTTGGGAATTCGATTGTCCCCTGCCGATTCTCATCAACAGTCTTTTTATACTTAATAAAAGATGGATCGATCTTGAATATCCTTAAGAGCAAGAGTATGGACAGGTTTGAGGGTTGGTTCATTCCAACATGTTTTTCAATATCCCGTTTCAAGTCGCGGACTAGTCTGTGCGCGTACACAGCTCCCCGAACCATAAAAATCGTAATGACCATGATGGTGAGAGTCAATGCAATTAATGCAGCTTCCTCCCCGAATTTGATTTGAAAGAATTTGTAAACCCAGTAGATGGGGAAAGCAAGGGCGGCAATGAGGATCAGTAACGCAAGGTAATGCCCCCATAGCTTCTTAATATGATTCATTGTTATTAACCTCAAATATTAAGGTAGGGCGCGGTATTTTAGAAAGCTTGAGGATTTTTCGGAACTGATATTTGGCATTATTTTGATAGGAATTAACTCATTTTCTGCCTTCATCGGAAAAATTCGGAGAGATATCCGGAGGGAAACCGTACCCCCGCACGCTATAAACAGTGGCAGGAACCTTACCAACGTAACAGCACCAGTCCATACCCATTCATGCAGGCATTATTGAATACCCACACTGGGTATAATCTCACATGGAGGCGCATTTCATGGAAGATTGGTTGACCACATACGAAGCTGTCCGCATTAGCGGATATGAATTGGATTACATCCGAAAATTAGTGCGCGCCCAAAAGATCGTGGGGCGTAAGTGGGGACAATCCTGGCAGGTCAGCCGATCCTCACTTTTGGCATTCCTGAAAACCAGGGAACATGAGGGGCAGAAGCGCGGTCGCAAGCCCATTCCAAGAAACAAGAAGTAACCGTTTAAAAGTCTGAGACTTGATATGTAGAATAAATGTGCTATAATAATTTCATTGCTGGCAATGAAATTACCAGCCAGAAAAACGGGCCGCACTGGTGTTAGAGCACCGATACGACCCTTACCCAACCCACCGGTAGTAGCGGAGGGAAGGGCTGGTTTGATTATACAGCCCCTTTGATTCGCCCTGGTGGGATTCCATCAGGGCGATTTGTTTTCCCATTCCGGACAGGGACAAGCAGATCGCCATCCAAACAAAAAATCAAAGGAGATTTCCATGTTCAACCCCTCATCACCCCGTACTCAACTGATTTCCACCCTTTCACGCATTCGTCATGAATGGCAGGATGCTGCTGGGAGCAACAGTCTCATCGAAGTGGACGGCAATATGGGCATGCTGCTTGCCGATCTGATCAATGGCATTGATCTTGGAACTACCGAGCAGGTTCAAGTCCTTGGCGCTGATTTGTACCAGGAGCTAAAAGATTTCCTGCACTCCCCTGCCCACAACAATTAAATCAACCAGCCGGCCGGACGGCTGGGAAAATATCCAAAGGATGATCAAATGAAAAAATACGCTGTTATTTACACCAGAGTTAGTACAGATGAACAAGCGGAAAAGGGGCATAGCCTGCCTTTTCAATTGGAAGAATGTCGTGCTTATGCAAACAGAATGGGATTTCACGTCATCCGTGAGATAGTGGACAACACATCCGGCGCCACTCTGGATCGCCCTGGTTTTACCCAACTTGAGTCCATGCTTGCCAATCGTGAGGCTCAGGTTGTAATTGCCTACACTTCGGACCGAATCTCCAGAAATTATTATGATTATGTTCCATTAATTGGTAAATGGCAGGACAAAAATATTGAACTTCATTTTGTTGATCGCGGACAATCTCATAATGACCTTCAAGGCATGATCTCAGATGGCATTTTTGCAATGCTTGCCCATACCGAAAGATTAAAGATACTTGACCGTACAAAAAATGGGCGGCTCAAAAAAGCCAAGGATGATAAAAAACCTGTTATGACCGGGCAAGTCCCCTATGGGTATGGGCGCATTGGAAAATCACGCGATGCAGAAATGATTATTGATCCATTCGAATCCGAAATTGTAAAATTAATTTTCCGCTGGTATACCACTCATGAGGACGGCGGTCCGCTTTCCTTGATGGCAATCGCTAAACGCCTTGATGAAATGGGTATCAAACCCCGGTCTTCAAACGTTTGGCAACCCAATTCAATCCGCATGATTCTGATCAATGAAACATATGCCGGCGTAAACTACTACGCAAAAACTCAAATCCTCAAAGACGGAAGGCAGGTTCCACGTCCAAAAGAGGAATGGATTCCGATTGATGTGCCTCATCTAGCCCTGGTGGATAGAGCCACATTTGACGCAGCACAGGTGAGGGCAAGGCGTAATCAAGAGTTTGCAAAGCGTAATAGAAAACATGAATATCTCCTTGTAGGTCACATCCGATGCGCAAGTTGCAAACTGGCTATGTATGGCTTCCGAAAATGGGATGGAGCTGTTCCATATTATCGTTGTGCAAGTTACAACAACAAGATTGCCGTTTGCTGGCACCGAAAACGAAGTGTAAAAATAGAAAAAGCAGATGAGGCAGTCTGGGAGTGGCTTACTTCATTATTGATGGATGAAGAAGCACTGTTAGCGGGCGTGCACGATATGTCAGAAAAAAGGGAAGAAGAATTAGAACCCAAGCGGGAACGCTATGGATATGTAGTCAAAATTTTAAATACCACATCTGAAAAAATTCAACGAATGGTTGATGAGCTTGCCGATTTTGAAGGTGAAACTGTAAAGACAGCGATCAAAGAAAAAATACGCCAATTAGAATCTGAGCAAAAACTTCTTTTGGAGGAAAAAGAAAAACTTGAGGAAGATTTGACTAAACTGGAAATCAGTCCTAATTTAGAAAATAGAATTCTGGAAATTTCAGCAAATGTACGAGGAAATTTACCTGCAGCAACCTTTGAAGATATGCGTGATTTGCTTGAGCTTTTCCAGGTAAAAGTTCTATTTCATGACCTTGGCGATCAAATCAAATTGCATGTGTCATGTGAATTACCGAATAGCGAAGAGGATATTGTGTTAAGTTCTTCTTGAATAGTTTCGTCCATTCATCCTTCGTCAGCGGATGATGCGCATCCAGCCAGTTTTTGAACGAACCATATTCTTTTTTCAATTCAAGGATTCGCTGCGCGTTGACAATCGCCGCATTAACCTTCAACCGATTACGGATGATGCCTGCATCAGCAAGCAGACGGGCGCGGTCTTCTTCGGTATATTTCGCCACTTTCTCAAGTTTGAATTTATCGTAGGCTTTGCGGAAGTTATCCGCTTTTTTCAAGATGGTGATCCATGAAAGCCCGGCTTGATTGATCTCCAACACCAGCCGCTCGAACAAGAGATTATCATTGTCGATGGGAAAGCCATATTGAGTATCGTGGTAATTTTTATTGAACGTATCTTCAGGGTGAGCGTTGCAATAATCACAGTAGGTCATCAGAGTTGAATCTCCATTACGGGTAAAATGCGCGGCTGTCCATCCACTTCGCTGTGGTGTTCGCCAACTTTGTACGCTCCCATTTTCTCATAGAAAGCCTGGGCGTTCGGGTCTGCATAAATTTTCAAAGCAGAGATATGGAGAAGCCTGCATCTTTCAAGGGCATGGTTGAATAATTGTCTGCCAATCCCCTGTCCAATGTATTCAGGCAAGACCCAAAGGTGACCCAGTTCATAACCTTCTTCATTCTGGCTCAAGGTATAAAATGCAATCGGATTTCCCTCATCGGTCATCATCCAAACTTCATTAGAAGAAATATATTCTGAAGAAATTGTTAACTGTGGAATCCAAAATTGAATCCAGGCTTCAGGATAATTCCAGTGACGTTTGGCGGCGATGGCGATCTCGGTCAAAACTTCCGCATGTTGAGGATCGGCTGCGATAATCAGATATTTCATAACCTTGACTCAAATCAACGCTAACCCACCACTCGAATCTCCCGCGGCATATCGGAGAGACTCTCCGCGCCATCTTCGATGATGACAAGGTTATCCTCGATGCGCACGCCATTGCGATTGGTCAGATAGATACCCGGCTCAACCGTAAACGCCATGCCCGCTTCGAGAATCTGCATATTATCGCCGCGCATGTATGGAGCTTCGTGTCCTTCCATGCCGATGCCATGTCCCGTGCGATGCGTGAAATATTTTCCATAGCCAGATTTCTCAATGACATTTCGCGCGGCAATGTCCACATTCGCGCAAGGAACGCCCGGCTTGGCGGCAGCGCGTCCGGCGGCATTTGCTTCCTGCACGAGCTTGTGGATCTTCTTATATTCTTCGTCCACCTCACCCACTGCGAATGTGCGGGTCAGGTCAGAGATGTAACCTTCATGCGTCGCACCCCAATCCACGACGAGCAGATCACCCGCCTGAATCTTTCGGTCAGAGGGCGAGGCATGCGGGTTGGCGGCGTTCGGTCCAGCAGAAACAATGGGCGCAAATGGCATCTCCGATTCAGAGCCATGCTTCAACAATTGCACCACCAACTCAGAGGCGACTTCCTTTTCGGTCATGCCGATTTTGATCTGCGGGATGACCGCTTCGAGCGCATCCTGCGCGATCTTCACCGCGGCACGCATCAACTCCACTTCGGCTTTGTCTTTTCGCAAACGTAAATCTGCAAATACATCGGAAGCATCGGGGAAATCCGCTTCGGGTGCACCTGCCTTGACGTGACGGAATTCCATCAGCCGCAGTTGACGCGGCTCGACTCCGATGCGCTTCCCATCCAGACTGAGAGCCTGTGCCGCTTTTCTGAAAGCGTCATCCCACTCGGAGGGATTCTCGCCATACGCCACTGCTGTAACCTTGTACGGGAACAAGTCCACTTTGGGAAGTTCGAGTTCGGGTAACACCAGCAGCGGGTCTTTGCCCAGCGCAATGAACAGCACGACCGGACGTTCCATCAGATGAAAGTTCAGCCCGCTGAGATATTTCAGCGTGGGACCCGGATTCAGAATAACCGCATCCAATTTCGAGGTCAGGAGTGAGGCGGTGAGTTTTTCGAGGCGGGAACGAGTCACAAAAGTCTCCTAATTCAATTTATGTTTGAAGCGTGAAAAGATATAGGTAATCCAATCCACGACGACGGGGAAAAGTGCTTCGAAGATGGTCATGATGCGAAACCACCACGGGATGACCAGACTGCGGCGTGGACGTTTGGCGACATCCAATACGCGATGGGCGACATAATCCGAGGTCATGCGAATGTTGAGTACATTGCGAATGGATTGGTAGGCTTTGTTGCGCCCCACGTGGCTGCCAAATTCCGTGGAGGCCGGACCGGGATAAATGCCGCTGACTTTGATTCCGAATGGTGCGATCTCGCGGCGTAACGAGTCGGTGAAGGCGCGCGCGCCATACTTGCTGGCAGAATAACTGGAGATGAGCGGCGGGGAGATGAGACCCGCAACCGAGATCATGTTGATGATGTGTCCTTCGCGACGGGCGATCATGTGCGGCAGCACCATGCGGGTGACGCGCATCATGCCGATGAGGTTGACCTGGATCAGCAGTTCAATGTCGCGGTCATGAGAATGTTCTTCGAACCAACCCACGCGTCCGATGCCTGCGTTGTTGAAGAGGATGTCGATGCGGTCATACAGGTCGAGCGTGGCTTTGACCATGTTGTCCACATCGTCTGGGTTGACAATATCCATTGGGACGGCGATGGCTTCTCCGCCTGCATCTTGAATTTTGGAGGCCAAACGGCGCAAGCGGTCGATGCGGCGGGCGGCCAGGACGACCTTGCAGCCTTCCTCGGCGAACAGCCAGGCGGCGTCCTCGCCAAAGCCAGAGGATGCGCCCGTGATAAGGACAACTTTATTTTCGAGGGAAATGGGGAAAAGGTTCATGACGGAGCCTATTGTAATAGGTTGGGCGGTCTTGTTCCATTTCAATTCTAAAACGAAAACCAGCGAAAGTCACACCATTTCCCGATTTAAAATTCAACCGCCCAACCTGCCAAGATTGCAAAGATTCCATTCTTCACACTTCCGGCAGGCTGGGCGGCTCATCGTTCACATAGCACGTTGTATGTCTTATTCTTCCTGTCCCTCGTCCTTTGCCAATTTCCTCGGTTTGGGTGGTTCGATGACACGCTGCTTTCCGATGGCAATATCCAGCACATCGTCCATGTGTTTGACGGGGATGATCTTGAGTTCCGATTTGGCGGTCTTGGGTAGGTCCACCAAATCTTTGAGATTCTTCTCCGGTAGGATGACCGTTTTCAGTCCGGCGCGATGCGCGGCGAGGACTTTCTCGCGCACGCCGCCGATGGGCAGGACACGTCCGCGCAGGGTGATCTCGCCCGTCATGCCGACGTGCTTGAAAACGGGACGCCCCGTCAGTGCGGAGATGATTGCCGTTGCCATCGTAATGCCTGCGGATGGGCCATCTTTGGGGATACCGCCTTCGGGCATGTGGATGTGAATGTCGAAACGTTCAAAGACGTCCATATCGATCTTCAATGCCGTTGCGCGCGATTTGATGTAGGTCATCGCCGCCTGCGCAGACTCCTGCATGACCTCACCCATCTGACCGGTCATCTGCAAACCGCCTTTGCCTTCGATGATGGCGACTTCCACCGCCATGATCTCGCCGCCGGTTTCCGTCCATGCCAGGCTGGTGGCCACGCCAACTTCATCCGTCCGCTCGGCTTCTGAGGGGAAGACCTGCTGCGGACCGAGCAACTTTTCGATCATGTCAGGTGAAATGGATGTGGGATACTTCTTCCCTTCCGCTTTGAGGCGCGCCACTTTCCGACAAACGCGGCTGATCTCACGCTCCAGGTTGCGGACGCCCGCTTCATACGTATACTCGCGGATGATGCGCTGCAAGGCAGGCAACTCGAGGGTCAGACCGAGTTCTTCGATGCCATTCTCTTCGATCTGGCGCGGAATGAGATAGCGGTTGGCGATCTCGATCTTTTCTTCTTCGATATAGCCGGGGAACTCGATCACTTCCATGCGGTCGAGCAATGGCGCCGGGATGGTGCTCAACGAGTTCGCCGTCGTCACAAACATGACCTTGGAAAGGTCAAACGGTAATTCAAGGTAATGGTCACTGAAGGAATGATTCTGTTCCGGGTCGAGCACCTCGAGCATCGCCGAGGCTGGGTCGCCGCGAAAATCGGAATACAGTTTGTCGATCTCATCCAACATAAACAGCGGATTGGATGTCCCAGCTCGCTTCATTGTCTGGATGATGCGACCAGGCAGCGCGCCAATGTAGGTGCGGCGATGTCCGCGGATTTCGGCTTCATCGCGCACGCCACCCAACGAGACGCGCACGAACTTGCGCCCAAGCGCATCCGCGATGGAGCGTCCGAGCGAGGTCTTGCCCACACCGGGCGGACCGACAAAGCACAAAATCGGCTGGCGTTCCTTCTTCGGCTTGAGCGAACGTACGGCAATGTATTCGAGGATGCGCTCCTTGGCTTTCTTCAAGCCAAAGTGGTCGCGTTCCAGAATCTTCGCCGCATGCTTGACGTCAAGATTATCCGGCGTAGAGTTGTGCCACGGCAGGTCCAAAATCCAATCAATGTACGTGCGGATGATGCCCACTTCGGGAGCCATCGGCGGCATCTGGTTGAGGCGTTCCAGTTCCTTGAAAGCGACCTTCTTCGCTTCTTCGGGCAGATCCGCAGTTTCCAGTTTTTTCTTCAAGTCGGCGGCATCGCGTGAAAAGATGTCCCCTTCACCAAGTTCAGTTTGGATCTGCTTCATCTGTTCGCGCAGATAAAACTCACGCTGACTCTTATCCACTTCGTTTTGCACACGCGCGTGGATTTCGTCTTCCAGCTCCAACACGTCCACTTCCTGCGCTAGCAGATTGTTCAACTGGCCGAGGCGCGCCTTTGGGTCGAGCAGAAGCAACAAGCGTAATTTGGCTTCGTAGGTCAACGCCAACGATGTAGCGACCATATCCGCCAGCCAGCCGGGTTCGGAGATGTTCAACGCAAAGACATGTGACTCTTCGGGGATCGAGCGGTCCAATTGAATGCAACGCTCGAACAGACTTAACACCGAGCGCATCAAGGCTTGTGTTTGTCGGTCGGCTGTCGTCGGCTCGTGGATGATGCGCGCGCGCACTTTGATGTACGGCTTGAGGCGGATGAACTCCACGATCTCCACGCGTCTGCGTCCCTGCACCAATGCCGAGCGCGAACCATCCGGCATGTTGAGCAAACGCCCAACCGCCATCTCCACGCCAATCGGCAGGAAATCTTCGGTAGTTGGATCGTCCACATCCGGGTCGCGCTGCGTCAGCCCGATCACCGTCTGTTCTTTTTGTTGCGCCTCTTCCAACGCCAATAACGATGCTTCGCGCCCGACAAAGATCGGCGAGACCATGCGCGGAAAAATGACCATATCTCGCAGCGGCAATACCACCGCTTCGATCAAGCCATCCGCCTTCGGCTCCATATTGGGGATGCGGTACAGTTCCTCTGTCCGCTGAGAAAGCGTCAGGTCGAAATTATCTTCTTCAGTCCAGTTTGGTTGACTCATTCAAAAACTTCCATTCTCTCATCACTTCCGCGGTTACGAACATCGAACCAGCGGATAGCACAATGCTACCATCTTTTGACGACAATTCCAGCGCCCGCCGCAAAGCCTCTTTGACGGGAACCAGCGCTTCAGACTCAACCCCAGCCTGCCCGGCGAGACCCTGAATATGATCCACACTGAGAGCGCGTGGATGATCTGCCCGCGTGATGATAATTTTATTGATCTTCGGTTTCATCTCCGCAAACATGCCGGGAATGTTCTTATCCTCCGACGCGCCGAAGATAAGATACACCTTCTTGCCGGGAAAATAGGTTTCGAGCGTTTCGCGCAACTTCTCGAACGAATCCTGATTATGGGCAGAGTCAAAGATCACGGGTGGGTCGAGGCGCGCAACTTCAAAGCGAGCGCGCCATTGTACCTGAGAAAATCCGCTTTGGATTTGTTCATCATTAATTGGAATCCCACTGGCTTTCAAGGCAGCGTATGCTGTGGTGGCATTTTCAAGTTGATGCGAGCCAAGCAGCGGAATTTGAAGTTCAATGATGGACGATTGACCGTTGTCCATCGTCTGCCGTCTATCGTCAATTCTCAGCCTTTGACCAGATAACGATGAGTCCACCGCCTCAAACTTTACATCATTTCCAACCAGAGTAAATTCACATCCCTTTTGATCGGCTATACGAAGCAAGACATCGAGGGCTTCATCCTTTTGTGGGGCAGAGACAACAGGTACGCCTTCCTTGATGATGCCTGCCTTCTCCCCTGCAATGAGCGCGAGCGTGTTTCCAAGAACTGCCATGTGATCGTACGAAAGCGATGTGATGACTGAAACCTTCGGCGTGACCACGTTGGTCGCATCCAACCTGCCGCCCAAGCCGACTTCAAAGACTGCGGCATTGACGTCATATTTTGCGAACGCCAGAAACGCCAACGCGGTGGTGATCTCGAAGGTGGTAAGTTTTTCGATCTTTGCCACATGCGGTTTGATCTCATCCACCAGGTCAATTAATTGTTCATGGGAAATTGGCTCACCGTCAATTTGAATCCGTTCTACATAATCCAAAAGATGGGGCGAGGTATAAAGCCCAGCCTTGTACCCTGCAAACTTTAAAGCGGAGGCGCACAATGCCGAAACCGACCCCTTCCCCTTCGTCCCTGCCACATGGATGACCGGGTATTTCGTATGCGGATTCCCCAACGACTCCATCAATGCGAACATGCGGTCGAGGTTGAAGTCTGCCTTTGCCAATTCGGACGAATGTTTCAGGCTATAATCCACGAAAGAATACAGGTAATCAAGGGCTTGGTTGTATCGGGTTTCAATATCCATAGTCGAAGATTGTAAATCTAAAATCGTAAATCGCAAATCAAAAAATCCTCATGCTCGCCACATTGACCATTCACCTACGCCTCCCCCTCTGCACCTCGCTTAAAGACAAACGCGGACGGATCAAGCCGCTCATGTCGCGCCTGCATCGTGAATTCAACGTCTCTGTCGCAGAGATGGTTTTACACGACAAATGGGATGAAGCCATCATCGTCTGCGCGATGGTGGGAAACGAGGCTGGTTTTCTCCAATCTGCTTTGGGAAATGTGGCAAAATGGGTGGAAGCCAACTGGTCAGATGGGGATGTTTGGGATACGAAGATGGAAATGATTTTATGATTTCGTAGGGGCAGGGTTTCCCTGCACTAGGGACGAGGAGACCTCGCCCCTACGAATAATGGAGCATAACAAATGGATTTAAGACTCAAAGACAAAATCGCTCTCGTCACTGGCTCGTCGAAGGGGCTGGGCTATGCCACAGCACTGGGACTAGCCAAAGAAGGCTGCAAAGTTGCCGTCAACGGGCGGGATGAAGAGCGAGTAAAGCAAGCGGTGGAAAAAATCAAAAAGGAAACCAACACACAGGTCATTGGCTTGGTCGGTGATGCCAGCCTGCCAGACATACCCATCACCCTGATCCAACAAACGGTCGAAGCCTTTGGCGGCTTGGATATTCTCATCACCAACACGGGCGGACCCAAGCCCGGTTCGTTCGAATCATTGGATGATGCTGACTGGCAAAAAGGCGTGGACTTGTGCCTGCTGACTCACGTCCGCCTGATAAAATTGGCGCTTCCCCACCTGCGACGGTCAGCGGCTCCCAGCATTTTGACGATTACCTCGCTGTCGGTGAAACAACCGATCCAAAACCTGGTCATCTCGAACAGCGTCCGCGCTGGGACAGTGGGATTGACCAAATCGCTGGCGCTGGAACTTGGCAAGGAAGGTATCCGCGTCAACTCGATCTTGCCGGGTTGGACGGAGACGGAACGAGTCACAGAGTTGATGACGGCTCGGGCAACGGCGAACAATTCCACGGTCGAGGAAGAGGCCCGGCGGCAGGCCGCGGAGAGTCCGTTTGGGAGGATGGGTCAGCCCGAAGAGTTTGCCAATGCCGCGGTATTTCTCGTCAGCCCTGCCGCTTCCTACATCACTGGCGTGATGCTAAACGTGGACGGTGGCATGTATAAAGGAACGCTTTAGATAAACAAGATTGGAGATCATGATGAAACCAGAAACCAAATGTGTTAATTGCGAACGTACCGATGAACAGACTCCTTTGATCACGTTGACGTTCAAAGGGGAACTGTATTTTATTTGCGCGCAATGCCTGCCAGTGCTGATCCACAAAACGCCGATGCTGGCAGAAAAATTCCCCGGCATGGAATTATCTGCGCATGAGTAAGTTATCGCCCCTGGCGCGCAACTCGCTGATCGTTGCGTTCTTCTTCTTCATCAACAAAGCGTTGGCATTCGTGGAAACGATGATCGTTTCGCGCATCTATGCCGACCAGGTGCAGATGTTGGATACGTTCAACGCAGCGAACAACTTGCCTGATTTGTTGTTCGCTTTGATCTCGGGTGGGGCGCTTTCGATGGCGTTCATTCCATTGCTGACAGAATATCTGACCACCAAAGACCGCGCCGCCGCATGGGATTTGTTCTCGCGTGTGGCAAATTTCGGTTTTGTGGTCACAGGTATCTTTGCCTTGATCGTCGCCATCTTTGCCCAACAGATCGTGGATGCAGAGATCGGCATCGCGCCAGGCTTCAACACAGACCAACGCGTGCTGCTGGCAGAGTTGATGCGATTAAACCTGATTGGCACGATGATCTTTTCCATCAGCGGGTTGGTGATGGCTTCTCTGCAAGCCAATCAACATTTTCTGATGCCAGCCATTGCACCAAGTTTGTACAACGTGGGTCACATTTTTGGCGCATTGGTGCTCGTACCAAGATATGGTATTTACGGCTTGGTCTATGGCGTCATCATTGGCGCGGCGCTGCATTTGCTCGTGCAAGTTCCCATGTTGTTCAAATTTGGCTTCCGCTGGACGCCTGCGCTCGACATCCGTCACACGGGTTTGATCGAGGCGGTCAAGTTGATGGCACCGCGTCTCTTCACGATGGCTGGCATTCAACTGATCTTCATTGCGCGCGACAATCTCGCTTCACGGCTTGACCAAGTCGGCGCGGTGACGTCACTGACGTATGGTTGGATGATCATGCAAGTGCCAGAGACGATTCTGGGAACCGCTCTCGCCACGGCGCTTCTGCCGACTCTCTCAGAACTAGCCTCCAAACGAGACTGGAAGGAATTCGGCGCGACGGTGGAACGTTCACTACGCGTATTAATCGCGTTGACCCTACCCATCGCAGCTGTCATGGCGGCGGGAATCAATCCACTCGTGCGCGGCGTCTTCGGCTTCAACGAAGAAATCTCCACCCTCATCACCTGGACGACGCGTGCCTATCTCGCCACATTGACGGGTTATGTCATCCATGAGGTGGCAGTCCGCGCTTTTTACGCACGCAAAGAACCAATGGTGCCATTCTATGCCGTGATTTTGCGCTTCGCTTTGTTCCTTGGCATTGGCATTCTGGGTGTTTCGCTGTTTTCAGAGATCGGCGCCCCCGTCATTGCCTTTGCGGAGATTGCTCTGCTCATCGAAGCGATCATTTTGCTCGTTTGGTTGTCGCGCCGCACGCATGAACCGCTCAAAACTGAAAGCGCCATCTTCAAGGGATTGCTGTCCGCTGCTGTCGGCGGGGTGGTGACGTATCTGCTCGCGTTGTATTTGCCGGGCGGAGCCATTGTCACCGCGCTGATTGGGATGATCGTCGGCGGGTTGGCAGCGTTGGCTATCGTCTGGTCTGAGGCGAAATTGCTCCTGAAACTGTAGATGCGTATCGTGAGTCCAAATTAAGAAAAAAACGTCAATTTTCAAAGAGATGTATAATCGTCGCCATGTCTGAAGAAATAGAAAATACACAACCACACATTCCTGCCACCGAAAATGGCACGTCGCAAGATATGCCTCCTCTTAAGGAGGATGATACACAACCGATTAAGGTTAAAAAACCGTCCCGTTGGAAGTCCACCCTGTTGGGAATTTTGGGTTTCCTGCTTTTGATCGGGCTTGGCACGTTTGGCGGTTACACCTCAGGCGTCAGCGCCCGTAAGAACGCCGAGGAATCCATCCTTGCACAACGGCTTTCCGAACAATTTTCCTTTGCCCTTGTGGATATTCAATTTGGTCGCTACGAGAATGCGCGTCAGCGTTTGGAATATATCATCTCGAAAGACTCGAGTTTCCCCGGCGCACAGGAAAAACTGACCGAAGTGCTTGTCCTGAGCACTGTCCCCACCGCCACCGCCGCCCCGACAGCGACTTCCACACCCGATTTCAGCGGCGCGGAAAGCGCGTTTGCCCGCGCTCAAGAACTTATGCGCGCACAAGATTGGGCCGGCGCCCTCTCTGCATTGGACTCCATCCGCAAACTGGATCCATCCTATAAAACTGCCCAAGTGGACGGCATGTATTACTTCGCCCTCCGCAACCACGGCTATAACCTCATCACTCAGCAAGGCAATCTCGAAGGTGGCATTTATTACCTGACCCTTGCCGAACGTTTTGGTCCGCTCGACAACTCCGCCAATGGCTTGCGCGAAGGTGCGCGCGCTTACATCACCGGCGCCAGCTTCTGGGATTTGGACTGGGAACAAGCCGCGAATTACTTCTCGCAGGTGGCCATAGGCTGGCCCTCGCTCTACGATGGCACGATGACCGCCGGTCAACGCTATTACACGGCCTTGGTGAATTGGGGCAATGAGCTCTATACCAAGCAGGAATACTGTGGCGCATATGATGTCTTCCAAACCGCCTCTTCGATAGGGCAATTGGACAACGAAACGGCCTACAACTTCTCGCAGGCACAGAATCAGTGTTACCCTGCTACGCCGACGGTTGACCCAAACACGTTGATTACACCTACAACCGAGGCTCCCACCGAAGCACCAACAGAAGCTCCCACCGAAGCTCCAACGGCTGAACCATCTCCATAGTTTCTTGATGGATACTCCTTCCACACCAGTTCTGGCGACTCTCTACTGGCTGCACATGCTGGCAACTGTCGTCTGGATCGGAAGCCTGGCAGCGATCAATCTGCTCGTGCTACCCGCTTCCACCCGGACCTTGAAGTTGGCAGACCAGTTGAGTTTTATCTCCGCCTTGCAAAAGCGACTGGAGCCGCTGGCTTGGTTCTGTATGGGAGTGCTGCTCGTGACTGGCATGTTCCAAATGAGCACCAGCCCACACTATGACGGTTTTGTCTCCGTCAGCACGCAATGGTCGCTGGCGCTTCTCATCAAACACGGATTTGGCGTCATCATGGTCGTGGTCAGTGCCATTCAAACCTGGGAAGTGCTTCCAGCCATTCAGCGCACGCTGATGAAGAAAGACAAAGCCAGCGAGGAAGAACTCGCCCGACTGCAAAGGAAAGAATTGCTCATCCTGCGGGTGAACTTGGTCCTCTCAGCGCTAATCTTGGGAGCGACTGCCTTCGCAAGAGTTTCGTAAACAAAAAAAGACCACTGCTTTTGAGACAGTGGTCTTTTTGATTCTACAGTCAACTACAACTTTATCAACGAAGGTTGTCCCGCCAACACACCTGTCAGATCGTACGCCATCGCGCCGGTAATTCTCACCGGGACGATCTCTCCTACTTCTGCTTGCCCTTCGACCAAAACCAGACCATCGATCTCAGGCGCGTCACGGTATGACCTGCCGATGGAAATGCCATTATCATAGCCTTCCACCAACACATCCAGCGTCTTGCCCACATATGATTGATTCACTTGCAGTGAGATGCCTTGCTGAAGTTCCATCAGCCGTTCATAACGCTCCTGTTTGACCTCGGCTGGGACAGGATCACCCAATGGCGCAGAGGTTGTCCCCGGCTCAAAGGAGAATTGGAAGGCGCCCACGCGGTCGAAGCGGGTTTCCTTCACAAAATCATACAAGGCTTGGAATTCTTCGTCCGTCTCGCCGGGGTAACCGACAATGAACGTTGTGCGGATGGCCAAGTCACTCATCGCATTACGCATTTTGCCGAGCGTCTTGTGAACCCACTCCATGTTGGAGGGACGCTTCATGCGGTAGAGAGTCTTCGGGTCCGCGTGTTGAAGCGGAATATCGAGATAATGAACAAGCTGTTTGCGAGTCGCCATCACTTCGATCAGTCTGTCCGTCACATATCCGGGGAATGAATACATGATGCGAATCCAATCCATGTCTGGCACGGCATCGGTCAATTGTTCAAGCAGTGTGGCCAGACCTTCTTTCATTCCAAGATCGTGTCCATAATCAGTGGAATCTTGCGCGATCAGAATCAACTCGCGGACGCCAGCATCACGCAATTCACGCGCTTCATGGATGATGGATTCAATCGGACGCGAAACCGCTGTTCCCTTGATGAGCGGAATCGCACAAAACGCGCAGGGACGACGACAACCATCCGCGATTTTGAGATAAGCACTCGCTCCCGCCATGCTGACGCGCAATGCGCCATGCTCATCCGAGCCAACGGTGGGCGCTTCGGGCAAGTGATAAATGGGTTCGGGATGTTTGCCTTTGCGGGCTTCATGCACCACTTGGACAATGTCCATCCAGCGGCGTGTGCCGAGGATGCCGTCAATACCGGGGACTTTCTGCGCCACTTCCACACCATAACGCTGCGTCAAACATCCCGCCGCAATCAAGACCTGATTCTTTTTCTTGGCTTCGGCGAGTTCTCCCAACACCCGGTAGGATTCTTCCTTCGCAGGTCCGATAAACCCACAGGTATTGACGATCAACACAGATGCCTTGGACGGGTCTTCAACCGCACGATACCCATCGCTCAAAAGCAACTGTGCCATCGAATCCGAATCGACCGTATTCTTTGAACAGCCCAACGAAACCAGATGAAATGTATTTTTAGACAAGTTAAATTTCCTAACGATAAGTTGATAGCCGCTACGGAGTCGGCGTGCTCGTTGCGGTCGGTGTTGGCGTAGATGTGGGCGTAAAGGTTGGGGTTGTCGGCGGTGTGTTCGTCGGCGTCGGTGGGATGGTCGCTGTCGGCGTGACCACACCCGCAATCGTGTACACACTGCTGACCACTTCCCCTGCGCCACCCATCAAACCAAGGTCGCGCCCATTATACGTGATTCGCAGCGCAGAGCCATCCCCTGTCAGAATCACCACCTGATTCTCCGCGTTGAACACTTTATTCTCGCCCGGAGCCATCCGTCCTTCGAAGGCAATCTCACCGTCAACTGAGATGCGCACAAACACACGCTCCAACGCAAAAACACTGACCGTCACATTCGCCGCGACTTCGGATGTGCCAACTTCTGTCACGAAGGATTCTACTTCACCGGCAGCAGCCGTCGCCAATGCAGGATCATCCACAGCCACGAAAGTCACCTCAGCCGAAGCAGTCGGCAAGAGATCATCATCCCCTAGTACATCCACAATGGAAGGCGCAGTCGGCTCGGCTTGCTCCTCCTGCAAACTGACCACACGTCCCACACCCCAAATGGCCAGCGCCACTAAAATCGTGATAATCGCCACACCGAAGATCAAATCTCCGGCGATGAATGTCCGCAGGAATGGCATGGACGGCTTGACTTGTGTTTGAATCTTCTCGCGTGGCGTCTCAGCATATTTTTCGCGGCGACGCGCCTGCAAAGCATCGGCAAAACGCAATAAGATCGCATCTACATCAAGGTCGAGGAAGGTCGCATAATTTGCCAGCATGCCACGCGTCTGCACCGGCGACGGCAAACGGTCGAACGCGCCATCTTCCAGCGCCTTCACGAACACAGCGCGCAAACGCGTATGTCGTTCCACTTCCTCCATCGTCAGGCTGATCAACTCGCGCCGTTCACGCAGTTGCATCCCGATCTCGGCAAAGATCATATCCGCGGGCTGCAACGGTTGCGAGGGCGGCTCTTCCTTTGTCTCAGTCTCATCTTTTTCTTCGACGACAACCACTGGAAGTGAATCCTGCACCTTGGGCTTGGACTTAAAAATGGATTTGATCCTGTCCAAAAGATTTGGCTGCGCCTCTTCCCGGACTTGAACCTGCTCCTCCCCTTCCAGCGGACTCTCCACTGATGGCTCTATCTCCGTCCCTTCGACAGGTTGCGCCACTTCCTCTTCAACGACTTTTTTCTTGCGTCCCTTACGAGGTTTTGGGGTTTCTTCCACAACTTCGGGCAATGCCCCTTCATCAGTGGAAGGCGAAGTTTCAACTTCACTCATAACCGGTTGGGTCGGTTCTTGAATCACCTCAGGAGTGGAATCCACTTTGGGGCGGCGAGACAGCAAACGGGTCAGGAAAGAGGCGGGCTTTTCTTCCTGTGAATCAGTCAACGGTGGGATTTCCGTCTCAACAAGGTTGACCTGTGGCAAGGGCCCGCTTACTTCAGGCGGAGGCGCGTTGCGTTGAATCTCGGCGATCAGCTCGTCGATGTTCAAGTTGAGATACTCGGCGTAGTTACGCAAAAAGCCGCGTCCCTGCGCGGCAGATGGCATGACCGAGTAATCGTCTGATTCCAAAGCCTGAAGGAAGACGGTGCGGATGCGGGTATCCGCGGAAGCTCGTTCGAGCGTGAGGAAGCGGGCTTCACGTTCGCGCTTCAGGCGTTGACCAATGGTTTCCTGCATGGAGTTATTTTACTTCCATCCGTATTTGCAAACATCACCGACTGAGAGCCGGTGATGTTTTTGTTTGATATTAGGCTGCTTCTGTGGGAGCTTCGGCGGCAGGTTCTTCTGCCTTGGCTTCGGAAGCTTTCGCTTTCTCAGCTTTTTGAGGTTCAGCCGTCTCGGGGCTTTCGCCTTCGCGGTGGACGATGATCTTGAGTTCGGGCACGAGGTCCATCGTCAGGCGCACATGGGCGGTGAATTCACCAAGCGTGCGGATGGGTTGAGTGTCAACCTGCTGGCGCTTGATCTCGTAGCGGATCTTTTCGGTCAGCGCGGTGGCGATATCCTGTGTGGTGATCGAGCCGTAGAGTTTACCGGTCTCACCAGCCTTGGCGGGGAAGATCAACGTAGCTTCCTTGACGAGGTCGGCAACGCCCTTGAGTTCTTCGTTCTGGGTGTTGCGGCGGATCTCAGCCTGCGCCTTGATCTTCTGCACCTGCTTGAGCGCGCCGTCGGTGGCGAGGACGGCCAATCCCTGCGGGATGAGGAAGTTGCGTCCGTAGCCATCGGCAACTTTCTTGATGTCGCCGGCGCGGCCAAGTTTGTAAACGTCCTTGATAAGTAATACCTTCATTTTATTTAAGCCCTTTCTGGCAATGAGATGATGGGCGAAGGGTACTACGCCCGTTTTGCGGGAATGTCTCCCGCGAGGCGGGATTTTACCACAAAAGGGTTTGCCAATGCGAAGGAATACGATTAAGATATTGGCATGTTCAAGTTTCCGGTCAACTTCAATATGCGGCGCGTGGTCACTTTTGCAGGGATTTTCGTGCTGATCCTTTTCGTCATCGAATTCAACTCGCGTTTGGAGGAACTCAACCGTCTGAACGAGCAGCGCGAAGAAGTTCGTGCACAGGCGACGCAAGCCATACAGACGCAGGTCGCTTTGCAGACGCAGGTCGCCTACGCCAGTTCAACCGAAGCCGTGGAAGAATGGGCGCGCACCGAAGGACATTACATGCAGGAAGGCGATCAGCCCGTTATCCCGGTCGGCGTACCAGGCAGTGACCCTGTCATCGAGAACACACCAGTGCCTACTGCCACTCCCATGCAAAACTGGCAAATCTGGTGGACGCTATTCTTCAATGACTGACCCAATTCATCATGGGGGCAATCAGCTTTGGATACCATGAAACAACTTGAGCTTTTCCCCATCTCCACTGAAATCAAAGACGGGCAATTGACCATTGCAGGTCATGTCCTCGCTGCACTTGCAGAAAAATATCGGACTCCTTTATATGTCTATGACCGCGCGACGCTCGATGCGGCGGTGCAGGAATACAAATCTGCGCTCGCCTCTTTCTACCCGTCAGCGGCGACTGTGACCTATGCCGGGAAATCCTTTTTGTGTACCGCCATCGCCCAGTGGACTCAACGTCATAGCCTGATGCTCGATTGCACAGGCGAAGGTGAAATTGCCATTGCCGTCGCTGGTGGCGTGCCGCGAAAAAATATCCTGGTGCATGGTGTCAACAAATCGGACGACGATTTGAAAACCGCCGTCAAACATGCCGCCACAATTGTGGTCGATAATCTCAACGAACTTCAGCAGCTCGAAAATTTACGGCGCAATTCTGAATTTCCTGACCTTTGGCTGAGACTCCTGCCCGGCGTGACGGTCACCACGCATCACGCCCACACCCAGACGGGACACCATGACAGCAAATTCGGCATGACGCGCGAAGAACTGCTCGAAGCTGCGGCATTTTGCAAAGCGAATGGACTTCCGCTCAAGGGGCTTCACTTTCACCAAGGTTCAAACTTCCGCGACCCAGAGCCGTTGATTCCTGCCATTGAGCTGGCGCTCGAACTCGCCAGTGAGATCGGGTTTTCAGGAGACTGGCATTTTTGTCCCGGCGGCGGCTGGGGCGTGGCTTATCACGAAGATGAGTTGCCGCATCCTGCCATTCAAAGTTATGTGCGCGGAATTGCAGAAGCCGTACTGGAAGGCTGTCAACAACGCGGATTGAATCTCCCCCACTTACACCTCGAGCCAGGACGCAGTTTGGTGGCGCGGGCGGGCGTGGCTATCTATCGCGTTGGCGCGGTGAAGCGACGCGCACACAAGAATTGGGTGTTGGTGGATGGCGGCATGGCGGACAATCCGCGGTATGCGCTCTACGGGGCGAGGTATTCTTGTTTGGCGGTATCCGCTCCCGGCGAAGAAAGAAGCGAGGTCATTTCGGTGGCGGGACCGTTCTGCGAATCAGGCGATGTCCTTTTTGAAGATCTGCCCATGCCTCCTCTCAAAGAAGGGGATTTGATCGCTGTGCCGGTCAGTGGGGCGTATCACTTGAGTATGTCGTCCAATTACAATGGCGCGCGCAGACCGGCCGTGGTGTGGCTTGAAGATGGGCTGGCGAAATTGATCCAACGCCGCGAAACAGCAGCTGATTTGTTGGCGCGTGATGTGTGAGAGAAAAGTAAAAAGGTAGGCAGGTTCTTTATGACGCGGTTATACTTGCGCGCTATAACCCGTTTTCGCCAACGCCGAGGAGACTTCATGCCAATTCACTCGATCATCAAAGAGAAATTTAAACTGTACTTGCCGCTCATCAAGTCCCTGCAAACCAGCCTGCTTTTGCTGACTGGCGTGGCGGGCTATCTCAGCGCGCACACGCAAGCGAACTGGCTCGAATTTGGACAAATGATTCCCAGCCTGTTCCTTGCGATTGCCGGCTCCACCATCCTCAACATGTGGTGGGATCGAGACATCGACGCGAAGATGCGTCGCACGCACAAACGTCCGACATCTGCCGGGCTGGTGACGCGCGAAGAAGTCTTCCGTTTGGGCATGGCGGTTTCAGTCGTCGGCGTGGGGTGGGCACTGCTGATCGATTGGTTGTATGGGCTGGTCGTCTTTGCAGGTTTGTTCTTCGATGTAGTTGTGTATAGCATGTGGCTCAAACGCCGCACATGTTGGAGCATTGTATGGGGCGGCATCAGCGGCGCAATGCCCATCCTTTCAGGTCGAGTGTTGGCTATGGGTCATTTTGACCTGATCGGAATTTTGCTTGCGTTTGCGATCCTGTTCTGGATTCCCACACACACGTTGACCTATTCCATCAAATTCCGCGAAGACTACAAAAATGCCGGCGTGCCGACCTTCCCTGAAACGTATGGCGTCCAAGCCTCGCGCTTCATGATCGCTTTGTCCGCGGTGCTGGCGGCAGCCTCCATTGGCTGGGCGAGTATTTTGATCAACTTAAGTGCCGGATTATTGGGATTGCTGGCTGTGTTGAGCGCCATCTTATTGTTATTGGCCTTCGCCACCCTGCGCGTCAGCACGGACCGAATGAACTTTATCCTGTTTCGATATGCCTCCATCTACATGATGAGCGCGATGATCATTCTTTCGATCCAGGGATTTATGTAACCCCAAAAGATAAAAAACAACCCCGTCAAATTGACGGGGTTGTTTGATTCTAGTCTGCGTCTGGCACGCCAGCGGACGTTTTCCGCATTTGGTCTTCCTGCACCATGCGGATGCCGTTGGCAACCTGATTGCTCATCTTCGCGATCTGATCCTGCAACTGCATGAGCGTATCGAGAACGTAGTTATCGGCGTCCGCGCGGATGGTTTCAGCTTCGGCGCGTGCCTGCGCCAGAATTTGGTCGGCGCGACGCTGTGCCTCTTGCGAAATCATGTCTTTCTGCACAAGCTGGTCGGCTTTATCGCGGGCGATCTGAATGGTGCGATTGGCTTCTTCTTGAGCCTGCGCCATGACCCTGTCACGCTGAGCCACAACCTGCTGGGCCTTTTTCACTTCCTCGGGGATGGCGATGCGCATTTGGTCAATCAGTTCCAGCATCTTGTCTTCATCCACGACGACATTATGCGTGAAGGGCACTGCCTTCGCATCGTTGAAAAGTTCTTCCAGACGGTCGATTAGTTGTAGGATGTCCATAGGCACTCGCAAATAAGAAGCAATTTTCTTTATTCTAGCACATTAATCCCGCAATGCATTCGGCAGGGACTGCTCCCCCATTTGGGATACTTTCTCTTTGAGCGCGTGCTCCACATGCGGCGGGACCATGCTGGAGACATTGCCGTTGAGCATGGCGATCTCACGCACTGTGGACGATGACAGAAATGTGTGCTGTTCGGCGGTGATCAACGCCACAGTTTCGACATGATCGCCGGCCAGACGTTGATTCGCCAAGGCCATGCGAAACTCAAACTCAAAATCGGAAAAGACCCGCAATCCGCGCACAATGACCTGTGCATCGATCTGCTTGGCGAATTCAATCGTCAAGCCGCTGTACCCGGTGACCTTGATCTTGGAATTATCCTTGAACGCTTCCTTGACCAACGTCATGCGTTCTTCGGGGGAAAACATCAGGTTCTTCAAAGGTTTGTCATACACTGCCATGACGACCTCGTCGAAAAGCTTCGAGGCGCGATTAGCAATGTCCATGTGACCATAGTGGATGGGGTCGAATGTTCCAGGGAATAGTGCTCTAACCATGTTTCTCCATTGTTGTTAATATAAGGGGCGACGCATACGTCGCCCCTACAGATTTACGACACGTCGCTCGCTGTCCCCTTCCAGAAGCGTTCAAAGGCTTCCGCCAGTAAGGCATGTTCAGGCTGGGACAAATACGGATCACGTTCAAAGAGAGCTTTCGCCTGCTCGCGGGCTTTTTCGATCAGCGCCACATCGGTGATGCTCGCCATCTTTAAGGACGAAGCAAAGCCTGCCTGACGTGTGCCGAGGAATTCGCCCGGTCCACGCAGTTTGAGATCGAGGTCAGCAAGTTCGAAGCCGTTGTTGGTGGTCGCCATCGCTTGCAGACGGTCGTTCTCGGTCGCATCTTCGTGGGTGGGGATCAGCAGACAAGTCGAAGCCACCGAGCCACGTCCGACGCGTCCGCGCAGCTGATGGAGCTGCGCCAAGCCGAAGCGATCCGCGCCTTCGATCAGCATCAACGTCGAGTTGGGCACATCCACGCCGACTTCGATGACCGTAGTCGAAACAAGGATGTCAAACTCCTTGTCGCGGAATTTCAGCATCACTTCGTCTTTCTCACTGGGTTTCATGCGTCCATGCAGCAAGCCAAGTTTCAAATCAGGGAAAACCTGTTTGGAGAGCGTCTCGAAATCATCCACCGCCGCGCGGACGTTGATCTTCTCGCTCTCGTCGATCAACGGATAGACGATGAACGCCTGATTGCCATTGCGCACCTGTGCGCGGATCATCGTGTAAGCGCGTTCGCGTTCCTGCGGACGCAGCACATATGTCGCGATGGGCTGCCTGCCAACCGGCATCATATCCATCACAGAAATGTCGAGATCGCCAAACATGGTCAACGCCAGCGAGCGTGGAATGGGCGTTGCTGTCATCACCAATAGATGCGGGTTCGTACCTTTACTGCGCAGCTCGGCGCGTTGTTCCACGCCGAAGCGATGCTGTTCATCGATGACGACGAACTGCAAATCCTTGAACTGCACATCCGGTTCGATGACCGCGTGCGTGCCGATGACGATCTTGATCGAGCCATCTGCCAAGCCAACACGGATCGCTTCTTTCTCCGACTCGGGCGTGTTCCCCACCAGCAAGCGGACCTCGTCTGTTTGCAAGAATCCCTTTTCGCCAGTGAGCAAATTTCTGAAATTACGGAAGTGCTGTTCCGCCAAAATGGACGTGGGCGCCATAACTGCGCCTTGCGCCCCATTTGAAACGACCATGCTCACACCCAAAGCAGCGACGACCGTCTTGCCGGAGCCAACATCACCTTGAATGAGACGATTCATCGGTCTGCCCGAATCCAGATCCTTGCGGATGTCGTCCAGCGATTCTTGCTGAGCAGACGTCAACGTAAAGGGCAAGCTTTCTAAACGCGCACCCAGCCACTCATCCGCGACGGTGAAGTGGCGACCTTCCACCGACTGCCAATCACGTTTCTGGCGCAGCACTCCCATTTGCAGATAGAAGATTTCGTCGAAGGCGAGACGTTCGCGCGCCAGTTTGAGGCGATCTTGCGAATCAGGGAAATGAACTTGCGTCAGCGCTTCACCCAACGAAACCAGTCGCGCATCACGCCTGATGGTGTCGGGCAGGGCATCCACCACGGCAGGTGCCCAGTACGTGACAACCTGCTTCATCTGGTTGCGCAGCCACTTCTGCGTGATGCGTTCGGTCAGCGAATAGATCGGCACGATGCGATTAGTGTGCAGGTTTTCCATCTCCACACTTTCCCAATCGGGACTGTTCATCACAATGCGCCCCAGGTATTGATCGATCTTGCCGGAGACGGAAATCGCCTCGCCTTGCTTGAAGCGGTTCATCAACCACGGCTGATTGAAAAATGAAATCCGCAGTGAACCCGTGCCATCACTGATGATGACCTCGATGATGTTCTGTTTGCCGCCACGGATCGGTCGGTTGTGAATGCTTTGGATCGTGCCCAACACCGTCACCACGTCGTTATACATCAGCGACTGGATCGGTTTGAGCAGCGTGTAATCTTCGTAACGACGCGGGAAGTTATACAGCATATCCCCCAGCGTTTGCATGCCCAGCTTCGCCAGCGACTCGGCGTTCTTTGGTCCCACACCCTGTAACACGGTCAACTCTGCGCCAAGGGCGGCAGGCGTTTGGCTGTGTTTGGCGCTGGTCGCCGATTCAAAGCGTTGCGGAGCCTGACGCTGTTTTGGCTGTTGTTGGGAATGCTGACGCTGCGGGTTTTGACTCTGCGGTGGAGCGGACTCAGCTGCTTCTGCCTTCCCCTGCCCATTGTCATCGCTTCGCTGCGGACGGGAGGGCTGGTCCTGTTTCTGAGGCTGAGTCTGCGCTTTGGGTTTTTGACCCGCTTCCGGGTAGGTTTCTCCGATGCGTTTCCACAATCCCTTGAGCGATTCCGCGCGCCCATCCGGGCTGAGCTTTTCGTACGAGCGTAGACGCGCCACCACAGCTTGGATCACTTCTTCGGTGACGTTATCTGCGCGGGCTTCCCCTTCCCAATAGTCGAGCATTTTGGCGAGTCCGCCGATGATGGCGGTATTTTGATATTTGTTTTCGTGTTCGAGTCGAAAAAATTTGCGTAGTTTTTCCAAAGACGGTTGCATAATGGTCAATTTTATCATGGGCAGGGGAAGGAACCCCGCAACGCTCCGTCTTAATTTCCGTATAATGGCAGCAAAGGAGTTTCTCTCATGGATTGGTTCCACAATAGCAAACTTTTCGACCTCGCCCGTCAGGGTCAGCGCCTGACTCATATCGCGGCAGTCATTCCGCTTTCATTTGTGTTCGCCTTTTTCTCCCAGATGGGAGCTGTGCCTGTGCTCATTGTTATGACGATCATCTATGGGTTTCCCGGAGATGACGGCTACATGCCCGGCGCCTCGGCGCTTGAATCTGGTTTTTGGATGAGCCTGCAATTGATCACAGCCTTTGGGTTGATCTACGTCTTCCTGTGGGCATGGCTAAGATTTTTCGAGAAGCGCCCCTACTGGACGTTAGGCTTGGAAGCGAAGAATATCCTCCTCCAATACGGGCGCGGATTCTTAATCGGCGCGGTGATGTTTGCAACAGCGGTGGGAATTTTGAGTCTGGTTGGAAGTGTCACATTCGAGCAGGGCAATCCGTCGCAGCAGGGATTTGCCGCATTAGGCGGTGTGATCCTGGTTCTCATCGGTTGGGTGGTGCAAGGCGGTGCGGAAGAGGTGCTGATCCGCGGCTGGGTGCTGCCAGTGATTAGCGCGCGCTACAAACCGTGGATTGGCTTGCTGATTTCTTCGCTTATCTTTGCCATCCTGCATGGATTGAATCCCAACCTGAGTGCGATTGCTTTGGTTAACCTGGCGTTGTTTGGTGTGTTTGCGGGCTTGTATGCCATGCGTGAAGGCTCGCTGTGGGGCATCAGCGCCTTGCACACGGTGTGGAATTGGGTGCAGGGAAATTTCTTCGGCTTTCAAGTCAGCGGCACGAACGCAGATGGTGGCACGATCTTCAATTTAATGGAGATCGGCGCAGACTGGCTGACAGGCGGAGAGTTTGGTCCCGAAGGCGGGTTGGCTGTGACAGTTGTTCTGGTGCTTGGAATCGCGGTCACGTTGTTATGGAAACGCCAAGGGAGCGTTCAAGAAGTCCCCGTTCAATAAAAGTAAAAGCGGCTGATGAAGCCGCTTTTTGTTTCCTACTTTTTCACCACTGCAAAACCAATGCCATTCGGACCCAAATGAGTCCCGATCACTGCTGTGACGTTGACAAACAAAATGTCACGCGGAACTGATTTGCGAACCTGCTCCATCAGCAGAGACAAGACATGTTTGGCGCGATCCGCGGCATTGGTATGCATGATAGCCAGTCGTTCCATCTCGCCCAAGTTGAGCAGGAAATTGAGAATTTTCTCGTCCGCTTGCCTGGCGGTGCGGACCGCCCCAATGGCTTTCACCTCCCCATCGCGCAATTCGATCATCGGTTTGATGGAGAGCAAACCGCCAAGGTTGGCCACCACACCGGGGACGCGTCCGCTGCGCTTGAGATATTCCATCGTGTCGAGCGCGGCTTTGACTTGTAAACGCTGGCGGGCAGATCGGATCGCTTCAAGTGCGGCATCGAGTCCAAGGTCACTCGCTTCAGCCGCGGCGAGGACCTGAAAGCCGATCCCCAACGACAGGGAGCCACTGTCGATGCAGGTGACTTTGCTGGGAAATTCGTCCGCTGCCTGCCTGGCAACATTGACAATGGTGGTCAACTGTGAGGCGGCATGGATGGACAGGATATGGTCACAGCCGTTCGAGAGGAGAGTCTCATATGGGGTGAGAAAATCTCCAATGGAGGGTGCCGCCGTCGTCGGCGGGGTGTGAAGCGCAGGCAATCGCGTGTAAAACTCTTCGCGGGTAATGCCGGCGCCATCAGCGTATTCCTTTCCATCCAAAACAAGGATGGTGGGGACGACTTTGATCTCATGTTGCTCGAGAAGATAGGCGGGCAGATCGGCAGTTGAGTCGGTGACGATTCCAAGTTTCATAGGGCAAAGTGTAGCATAAATGGTTTTGCCCGCGCAATGACGTAAATACCACCTGATACTTTCCCCTTGACATACTGTATTTCACACAGTATAATGCGATAAAGGTTGAGATATGGTAAACACTGAATCGCTCGAAAATGTTGTCCTGGAACTGCGGCGCGGGGTGATCGTCCTCGCGGCGCTCAGCCAGCTGGGCAGCGAAGAGTACGGTTATTCCCTGTTGAAGAAACTCGCCGACCTCGGCTTGGATGTGGATCAGGGGACGTTGTATCCGCTGCTCCGTCGGTTGGAAGCGCAGGGATTGCTGGAATCGGTCTGGAAGCTGGAAGAGTCGCGTCCGCGTCGGTATTACGTCATCAGCGCAGAAGGAAAAAAACTTCTGCCCAAATTGAAAAAGGAATGGGCTGGCATCGTATCTGTGATGGATAAGATGCTGGCGTAGGAAGGAGCCAATATGAGTTTAGTAGATCGATATGTTGCGGAAGTCGGCAGGCATTTACCCGGTGAACAACGTGCCGACATCGAGGCGGAGATCCGCTCGAATCTGGAAGATATGATCGAAGATTCGGGTGAGGACAAGGTCGTTTCGGTCTTGAAGAAGTTCGGAGACCCCGAATTGCTTGCGCGGAAATATACGCAGAAGAAAAATTATTTGATCGGACGTCACTGGTATGAAGTGTATATGGAAGTATTGGAGCGTGTCCTTTCGGTTGCTTTGCCCGTCTCTTTAATAGTTTGGTTCTTTATCAAATTCGCTGAAGACTCCGATAACCTGACGCGCATCCTGATCCAGTCTGCGAGCACGACCTTCAACATCGGAATTCACATCTGGTTTTGGATCACAGTGGTATTCGTCTTTCTCGAGCATTCCAATGCAACTCCCATCGAGTTGGGCGGTGAGGCGCGCGAATGGTCACCTGACTTGCTGCCGCAGTTGCCCAAGCCGCGCCAGATCAGCATCAGCGAAGGGATCACAGATGTCATCCTGACGCTTGGCGGGATTGGCTTGGTTGCATTTTCCAGCTCGCTGCTGCGCGTGGAAGATGGCAATGGGGCCATCCCCCTCCTCCACCCTGATCTGTGGAAGGTCTGGCTTCCAATATTCTTTGGGCTGGCTGGGCTGACCCTCCTCCACGATCTTTTCAAGATCAAGATCGGTAATTGGACGCCTGCATTGACCGCTACAAATATTCTGTTGAGCCTGGCATCCATCGGATATTTGCTGGCGCTTGTCTTCACACAGGATATCGTCAACCCCGCGTTTATGTCCGCGCTAAAAAATGAGACACCTGCTCAAATGCAACAGTCTGTGACGTGGACGATCTGGATTTCCGTTGCCATCATCATCGGCTGCTACCTGTGGAGCATCGTCAACTCCATCATTATGGCAAAGCGTCTGCCCGTCAAGAAATAGACGCGAAGGAGAATGTCATGAATCTTATTGATCGTTATGTTGCCGAAGTCGGCAAGCATCTTCCGCTCCTGAGAGGACGCGAGGATATTGAAAAAGAATTAAAGTCTACGCTTGAGGATATGCTCGAAGACCGCGTCGAAAAAACGGGACGTCCGCGAGATGAGGCGCTGGAAGCCGAACTGCTCAAGGAGTATGGCTCGCCGCAGAAAATCGCAGCAACCTACAACCCCAAACCATATCTCATCGGTCCCAAGCTCTTTCCGTTCTTCCTCTTCGTGACAAAGATCGTCATCGCCGTGGTTGTGACCGTGATGTTAGTGCTGGCGGGAATCCGTGCGGTGACAGATACGCCCCTGATGGGAATGGATTTCGTGAACATCGTCGGGGATGGGCTTGCGGATGCAGTCTCTGCCGCCATCGCCGCCTTCGGGAACGTGGTGCTGGTCTTTGCCATCCTGGAGCGTGTCCTTCCCGACAAGGAAATCGACGACTTCGATGACGAAAAGGACTGGGACCCTGCCTCGCTTGCAAAGGAACCCCACCCTGATTCAGTCAGTCGCTCCGACCTAATCGCAGAGATCGTCTTCACCTTCATCGCGTTAGCCATCTTGAACCTGTATCCACATTGGATGGGCATGTTCTTCTTCTCCGGCGAGGAAAGCTTCTTCGTCCCGCTTTTCTCAGAGACCTTCTTCCAATTCGTCCCGTGGATCAATATCACCCTCATTGCCACGATCCTGCTGAACATTTACTTGCTGCGTGAAGCCTTGTGGACCAACCTGACGCGCGTCATCAACCTGCTCATTGAAGTTGCCAGCCTCGCACTCACGGTCATCATCTTCCGCACGCCAGGCATCCTCGGCTTCACAGCAGATTCCTTCGTCAACGCGCCCTTCACCCCGGAGCATTTGGAGATTTTCAAAACCATTGCCACCTATGCCGTTCCTGGTTCGCTGGCAATAGTCATCATCATCCAAAGCATCGAAGTCATCAAAGCCATCTACGGATTGATCCGCTTCAACTTGCGGTCGAAATAAAACTACACAATAAAAAAACGGGCGCAGATTGCGCCCGTTTTTGATTCGTCTTGGATTTATTCAAGCGAAAGGATGAATTGATAGTGCGGCTGTCCGCCTTCCTGCACTTCGACTTCAAGGTTGGGGAATTTCTCGCGGATGGCATCTGCTACGCGATTGGCTTCTGCATGCGGCATGCCTTCACCATAGAACAACGTGACGATCTCATGGCTTTCAGCGTTGGCTTTCTCCAACAGTTCCATCACACCGCTCTCGACGGTCCCGGCAGAAGCGACGAGTTTTCCATCCAACAAAGCGATGACCTGCCCATCCTTGACCGTTACTCCGTCAATTTCCACTGAACGGGTGGCGACGGTGATCTCGCCGGTTTTGACGTTGCTCATGGCTTTACTCATCTTCCCAGCCACCGACGAGACATCGCCCGACGGATCAAAGGAAAGCATGGCAGCCAACCCTTGCGGAATGGTGCGGGTCGGCACCACTTCCACGCTCTTGACCGTCACCTCTTTGGCTTGATTCGCCGCCATGACAATATTTTTATTGTTCGGCAAAATGATGATTTTATCCGTTGGCAGGTTTTCGAACGAGCTCAAAATATCCTGCGTAGATGGGTTCATGGTCTGCCCGCCCGCAACGACTGCCGCCACGCCAAGGCTGGCAAAAATACGGCTGATGCCCGCACCCGGTGATACGACCACCACGGCAATATTTCCCGGGTCCACGGCTGTAAACGAGACCTGGGATGCCTTGCTCTTTTGAATATCGTCCATCTGCGCCATCAGGTTTTCGATGGCAACCTTTGTCACCGTACCAATGCCCATAATGTAATCGATTGGCTCGTAACGCTTTTCGGTCGGCACATGGATATGCATGCGATACATGCCATCGCCCTCACCCACCTGAATGGACGTGCCCATCTCTTCCAATTTTCCATAAAAGCCGTGCAGGTCCAACTCACCGCTCGGCATAAAGTCCACGACCACTTCATAATCCTGTCCCTCTTCCACATCTTCCAGCGCACCTTCAAGGCTCATGGAAGAAAGCGGCTGCACCTGCATGGTCGGCGTTTCCAGAGATTCGCCGTAGACATGTCGTAACATCCCTTCCAAAAAGAAGAACAGACCCTTCCCGCCCGAATCCACCACACCTGCCTGTTTTAAG
Organism: Anaerolineales bacterium; assembly: GCA_023382575.1. Taxonomy (GTDB): domain Bacteria; phylum Chloroflexota; class Anaerolineae; order Anaerolineales; family Villigracilaceae; genus Villigracilis. The sequence goes on along the minus strand of JAHDWC010000009.1, from coordinate 3,245 downwards.
ATGGGAAGAAGTTCCGGTGTGCGGCGCACGGATTCATCTGCGGCCTTCACCGCGATTTCCAAAATCTCAATCGCATCTTGTGCCGACTCGAGAGCGGCTTCTGCCGCCTGAGCCGTTTCCTTGATGACAGTTAAGATCGTCCCTTCGACCGGCTTCACCACACCCTTGTATGCCGTATCGCGCGCTTCGCCCAAGGCTCGCACGAATGCTTCCTTATCCAGCAGGTCGGTTTCGTGTACGCCGCGCGAAAATCCACGCAGGATCTGGCTGGTAATCACCCCAGAGTTGCCGCGCGCTCCCATCAAAGCGCCCTTTGAAAATGCCGCCGCCATCTCCCCAAGATGACGCGTCCCCTTATCTTTAACTTCGTTCCAAGCGGATTGCAGGGTCAGGGTCATGTTCGTGCCCGTATCACCATCAGGGACCGGGAACACGTTCAGCGCGTTCACAATCTGTTGGTTGGTGCGCAACCAGGTCAACCCGGCTTCGACCAGGCGCTTGAACGATTGCCCATCAATGGGTCGCTTGCGAAGTTTCTCGACGCGTGCGGTGTCAATTGCCATGTGTCAACGTCTCCTAGTCCGTATTGCTGATGCGCAATCCCGCCACATGCACATTGACCGATTGAACGCGCAATCCCAGCGCTTTTTCCACATGGAAGCGCACGGTGTTGGCAACGCTATCTGCCACCGAATTGATGCGTGTGCCATATTCCACGATGATGTGAACGTCAATATGGATCTCATCGTCCTTGTATTGGACGGAAATGCCCCGTGAGGGTTCGCGTGTGATCGTGGAGACGATGCCGTCTGCCAGGTTCTTGGGAGCTAATCCCACTACCCCGTACGATTGAAGCGTGGCGTGATAGGCTAACGTCGCCACGGCGTTCGGCGAGACGTGAATCCCGCCCAAGGAAGTTGTTTCTTCGCCCATGATTGTATCCTCTCAAAAAAGGCTTCCGGGTGGAATGTGCCCGCTTGCCGGCTGGAGTTTTCTAAAAAATTCCCGTGAAGCCCGGTGATGTTGCTTTGTTCCTATTTTAACATCTTATCTTGAAGTTGGTTGCGTTCTATGGTAAAATGCCGTGCCTTCGAAATAGGGCAATTGGTATTATTTGCAAGGAAAGAAAGGATTTCAGACATGGCAAAGTGCAACCACTGCGGCAAGGCAACCACCTTCGGTCATAACCGCTCCTTCTCTCAGCGTGCTACCAACCGCACGTTCAAGCCCAACCTCCAGAAGGTTTCGGTGATGGAGAAGGGACGCCTGGTCAAGAAGACGCTGTGCGCCAAGTGCATCAAGACACTCGGCAAATCTGCGGCTTAAGGTTCCCTCTACTTCGACTCAAGAATCGCGGCGCATAAGCGCCGTGATTTTTGTTTTAAGAAATTCGCAGGGGATGCCGCTACGAATTGATGATCGCTTTCAACATCTTGACCCCCGCCCCACTGCCTTGCGGATGTTTGAACGCCGCATTCCCCGTGACAAAGGCATTCGCGCCAGCCTTCTTCATCAGCGGAATGGTTTCGGCATTCATGCCGCCATCCACCTCGAGATGTGCGGGCGAGCGGAGTGCGTTCAGCTTGGTGCGGATCTCCTCCACTTTGGCGATCATCTCTGGCATAAATTTCTGACCGGAGTATCCTGGCACGACGCTCATCACCAGCACCAAGTCCACCAGTGGCAGAGCAGAATCTAATGCGGAAGCAGGCGTGGCGGGATTCAACGTCACCCCGGCGGTACAGCCCAGAGACTTGATCCGCTCCACGATGCGCGGCAGATTCTCACAGGTCTCGACATGAACCGTGATATTGTTCGCGCCAGCCCTGGCAAAATCTTCGATATGTTTTTCCGGTTCTGAGATCATCAAATGCACGTCGAGCGGAAGGTTCACAACCCGTTTGAGCGATTCGGTGAACAACGGACCAATGGTAATGGTCGGCACGAAATGACCGTCCATCACATCCACATGGAACCAGTCCGCGCCGGCCGCTTCGCAGGCGACAACTTCATCGGCAATGTGAGCAAAGTCTGCGGCATTAATCGAGGGGGCAATGATGTATGGGGTCATAAGAAGAAAAGACCTGACACCTGTCAGGTCTGGTAAATTATCGTCCAGGTGGAAAGTAAGAAAGATAGACCATCAACCAGAACGGGAACAACCCGCCCACAGCGATGACCGCCATCAGCCCAAGTCCGACCGCCACCCAGTCGATATTTTCGACGGGTTCTTCCGCTTCATACCGCAACGCAGGCTCTGGCTGTGCCTGATAGGGATATGGCGTCTGATAGGTTTGTGTGGGAAGCATATCCGGTTGAACAGCAGGACGCGGCTGACTGGGCGGTGACAAACGCTCCGCGATCTCCTGTCTGACCGTGATAACCGGCGGCGAAACAACCGGCTGTGACACAGGCTCCGGCTCGGATTTGAAATCTGGCAGGGTACCAAATTTTTGCAGCACACGCCCGAGTTGGTCGGCGGTGCGATACCGCGCCGATGGTTCTTTGGACAAGACCTTCATCACGATCTCCTCGAGCGCAGAGGGAATATCTGGCACGTATTCGCTAATCGGCAACGGACGCGCAGAAATGTGCAAACGCGCCAGCTCGTCAGCTGTGGAAGCGGTGAAGGGCGGCGTACCGCACAACAGTTCATACATCACCACACCCAGCGAGTAAACATCCGAAGCGGGCGTGGGCGGTTCGCCCAAGGCTTGCTCAGGGGCGAAATACAACGGCGAGCCCCAGACCACGTCGGCGCGTTCACCCGGTTTGATGCTTGCCAACGCGCGCGCGATGCCGAAGTCTGTGACTTTGAGGCGCATATCTTTTGAAACAAGCATGTTATGCGGTTTGATGTCGCAATGCGCCAGCCCAGCACGATGGGCGTATCCCACCCCTGCGCAGGCTTGGATCATGAGCGGGATGCCCTGTTCGATGGAAAAACGCCCACGGTCGCGGATGAGTTGCTTTAGGTCTTTGCCGGGGATGAGTTCCATGACGATGTAGAGCAAGCCGTCTGCAAAGCCGAAATCATGTACGGTGACGATGTTGGGATGCGATAAATTCGCCGCGGAACGCGCCTCTAGCCGGAACTGATTCTGGAAGCTGTCATTCTTGGAGTAATCCTTGCGGAGAACTTTGATGGCCACCCTGCGATCCAACAGCATATCGTGAGCAAGGTAGACATCTGCCATGCCGCCAGAGCCGAGTTTTTCCTCAAGCTTATATCGGTCGTTGAGTAA
>JAHDWC010000008.1:48217-50002 GCA_023382575.1 Anaerolineales bacterium | reverse complement strand
GAGCGTGTAACAAATAACCCCTAGGAGTGTCAATTGAAGCCAATCACGAGATGAGAGTCTGCGTAGGGGATGACGATGTTCTGGGCTCAGAAGCGCCAACGGAAGCAGGCACAAAGCCGCGAGCGTGTAACGCAGCCCTGCGAAAGTGACCGGCGGCAGGTCGGCTTTCAGACCGATTTTTATCAACACCCAGGACGTTGACCAAAGAAAAGTGACCAGTAAGGCTTGCGAAACTGCGAGCAGATGAGTTTTGTTTGTTGAAGTAAACATCAATGATTTTTATTTTTGATGCGTTTTCAAATACGGTCTTGCCATCAATAACGCCGCCAATGACTTTGCATCGGGCATCTCGCCTCGTTCTGCCAGCGCCAGCGCCTCTTTGATCGGAAGTTTTTCCACCGAGAGAAATTCATCGTCGTCGGCTTCGAGCGGATTATGCTTCAAGTCCGTTGCTAAAAAGACACCCATGTATTCGGTCGAGTAACCCGGCGCGAGGTAGAACGAGCCGACGTGTTTCAACGTGCCCGCTTCCATGCCTGTCTCTTCGCGGATCTCACGTGCGGCGCATTCCTCAAAGGGTTCATCCCCGTCTCGAGTTCCCGCGGGAAGCTCCAACAGGTCCATGCCTGCGGCGTGACGGTATTGACGTACGAACAGCAAGTTCCCTTCATCGTCAACCGGAATGATGATGACCGAGCCGCCGTGTTCCACGATTTCGAACCGGGTCTCGCGTCCATCGGGAGTTTTCAAATAGTCGCGGCGGATGGTGAAGGCGCGTCCTTTCATTAGGACTTCAGAGCGGAGCAATTCAAATGGCATATGATTATCCTTTTTGAAAACAAAAAGCCCAGGCTTTCAGACCTGGGCTTTGAACATGCTGGCGTTACGGAATTTGCAACTGCTGCCCAGCCGTGAGTGTGGCTGTGACAGAAATATTGTTGGCTGAGGCGATTGCGTTCGGTTCCACATCTCCGAATTTACATGCCACGCTGTAGACAGTGTCACCTGCCACCACCGTGTATGTAGCGGGATGGGATTGCAAGGCGCGATTGCCAGGGAAACTGCCACTTTGCGGAATGGTCAATACCGTGCCAGAGACGAGGCTGTACGCCTGTTCCACGGTCAGACCGCTTAAACGCAGCAACTCATTCGGGTCCACGTTATAGCGACGTGCGATGCAGTAAGGGAACTCACCCTTTTGCAAAGTGTACGAAGCAGGGCGTGAACCAGCAGGAACCGATGTGGCAGGGGTGGTCACAGCTGTGGTGCCAGACGAGCCAACGTTATTGGTCGGCGTACCCGCCTCAAGGGTTGGGGTGGCAGTCGGCAGATCAGCAGAAGGTGTACCTGGCGTTCCAGTCACGGCTGCTGCTTCCACAGGCGTTCCACCTGCGGTGGCGGTTTGAGCAGCGGCGGTCTGCTTGGCGAACTCCTCGATCATCGCCATTGGGTTCTCAACAGACGCGATCGGGGAAACGAACAATCCCGTAGGGATTGGGGTGGGGGTCTCGGCGGGAGGGGTCGAAAGGGATTGTTCGCAAGCTGAAAGCAGCAAGCTCGCAACCACAAACAGGGAAAGTACCAGCACGCCTCGTTGTTTTTTAGTCATATCTTCTCCTCGTTCGATGAACTAAAAAAAGATGGTAGCACATCACCTTTAAAGCGTCAAGCCAGCATCACGGATTGCAATCAAAAGACAATCGAATTGTCTCGACGGATTTTTCGCTTCCTTCGGGACCTCTTGCCTGCACCTGCGACCAGACCTCGCACACCCCGCGGCGGATT
>JAHDWC010000008.1:0-48207 GCA_023382575.1 Anaerolineales bacterium | reverse complement strand
TTTTTAGTCATATCTTCTCCTCGTTCGATGAACTAAAAAAAGATGGTAGCACATGAAGTTTAAAGCGTCAAGCCGTGCATTATGGATTGCAATCAAAGGATAATCGAACGTTTTCGGCGGATTTTTCGCCTCCTTCGGGACTTTTAGTCTGAATTTGCGCCCAAACTTCGCACACCCCGCGGCGGATTCGTCCATCCGCATCGAGCGCGGTACGGGAGAGTTCCTGCGCTGTGACAAAATCTCCGCTCATGGCATACGCCTCGACGAAAACCAGCCATTCAGTCGGGTCTTCCGGCTCCAAACCGGCGGCAAACGCCTCTTCTGCCAGCGTCACAGATCGCTGATAGTCGCCTATTTGGTTGGCAAGTTCAGCGTGGGTGAAGTAGTAACACCAGCCATGCTCCGGCTCAGGGAAAAATTTCGGGCGGGCGGGTTGCTTCGGGTCGGCGATGATGCGTGAAGGGTCTGAGAGCGGAATGGCATTTGTCAGCACATCTGGCTGGCGGGAGTAGGTCACAGCGTCGCCACGCGCCGGGTCAAGCACACGCAGACAGCCGTTCTGCGGCATGTAGATGACCACTGCATTCGACGTGGAACTGCGGAAGTCGATGGTGCGGTAGGGATAGTAAATGGGGATGTCTTTTTCGAGCGCAGGCAAGGTGACGCCGCCGATGCGCTTCTCGGTGTAAAGCAACATGTAGGGCAGGTCCGAACGGACATAATCGGGTGCGTACATCCAGTTGATGGGCGCAGTGAAAGACAGGTCGGTTTCGTAGTCGATGGGCATTTGATGGGTGAGCAAGACCGTGTTCGGTTCGAGTGCAGGCATACGCCATGCCATCTGCCAGTAGATTTCGCCTTGCTTTTGCCAGTCGCGCCGGAAGATGTTGGCATTAAAAAACTGCTGACCGATGCCAAGCGCAATCAAAGCCGAGACGATGATGATCTTCATACGTGGATGTTTGACCAGCAATTCCAACATGCCGAGAATGAAGGCTGTCCCGCCGATCATCATCGAGATCATGAAACGGTCGTAGGAAGATTGCAATGTGAGGGGAAGTCCTGCTGCGAGCGAGGGCAGACGCCCCAACAAAATGCCGACCAGCCCGACGAGAATCAGCGAGATGCCAAGGGTGGAGTCACGCGCTTCGTTTTGCGCGGAGCGGAGCAGCATCCACGTGAGAGAGATAAAAGAAACAGCCACCAGCCCCAACGTCAGGAGAGAGGCGGGCGCGGGCAGTGAGGTTAAGGTTAGGACGAGCACTTGTCCCCAGACGTAGAGTCCCGCTTTCCACAGAGCATCCAGCGCCTGTGTCAAAAAGAAAAATAGATTCGGCGATTGCGTGGCTGTGACTTCGTAGGAGTTATACGGACCGAAGTTGTAGTAGTAGAAAAGCCAGGCGGCGTTGAGAATCCAGATCAGCAGATACGGCAGCCAGACCTTGAGCGTTTTGGTAAAGCGTTCGATGAGGTTGCCTTGAAAGAAGGCGAAGAGAAATAAAAAGCGGATGCCTTCGATGCCGAAGAAATATTCGGTGGGGAAGATGCCGCAGATTTGCAACAGCAGGGCGATGATGGTATCTGTCCGCTTGCCGGTACGCAGGGCTTTGAAGGTGTAGCCGAACGAAAAGAGATAAAAAATGAAGGGGATGAGTTCCTGATTGATATGGGTGTATGCCACCCAATGTTGGCTGTAGCCGGGGAAGACCAGCATTAACAAGGCGGCCAGATAAGCGAGCGTTTTGCGATTTGGAAAGATTTGGTTGAACATCCACCACGCCGCCACCCCGACTAGAAAGCGGATCACCAGTGCGAAAATTTGCCACGCGAGCGGGTTGGGTGGAATCAGGCTGGTGGTGAAGTAGAAAATGGGTCCGAGAAAGGGACGGAACGGCATGAAGGCGGGCACAAACTCGGCGGGTCCGAGAAATTCCGCGATCCACGCGAAGGGCCAGTCGTCCCAGTAAAAGCCGGTGACGGGCAACAGCAGTCCGTAGGCGATGAGGGTGATGAAGGCAATTAAGAGGGTTTGTCGTGCTGTGGGGGAACGAAAAGACATGCCGTAATTATAAGGGAAAGTTATCTTGGGGTTTGTCTACTGCCCTGAGTAGAAGAAATTAAGCCAAGAAACTTTCGGATTAAGCCAACAAACTCGCGAGTTAAGCCAAGAAACTTTCAGGTTAAGCCAACAAACTCGCGGGTTAAGCCCACAAACTGGCACATTAAGCAGAGAGAATGGTTTTTTGCCACATTTTGTCCCAAAATGTCAGACAATGGTGGTGTTCTATGCTGCTTTCGGGATGAATTTTTTTGACTTTAGGACTATACCAAATAGGATTCAAATTCCTTTGCGGAGTTCAGGTTATCTGTAAATAACTTGTTTCCGGGTGAGATTGATTTTGGATTGTCCCAACTTCTATATATCGTATTTGTAAAATCAATAAGAGTTTTAGATAACCTTTTCCTCTGATCAATATCATTTAAATTTATCCGCCTAATGATGGGGATCAACTCTTGTTGATAAAAAATAATTGTCGTAAGAAGAAATATCTGCAAATTTGACATATCACTATTTCCCAATTTATCTACAATAGAATAAAGAAAATTCATCAAAAGACGTTCGATATCTGTTTGTAAAGGATTATCATCATATACTGGAATGCTTCTACTGTAAAAAGGTTCAAACTGGTTATATAAAAGTCGTCCATCACCTTGAAAGATATCAAGTTTAAATCCTGATACGTAACTGGTGGTTTCAAACTTGCTTTGGGGATTCTCGACGAATTCAAGCACCTTTCTTGACAACGAGCGAGGATGCCGAGACGACAAAATCATTAATTGACTTCCTATAAGGGAAATACAACTAAAGGGAAATAAATGGAAAGACCTACTATCTTCCTTCTCTATTTGAAGCTTCAACTCTCCCGATGATATTGAGGAAGCATTTAATCTGAACAAAAGTTTGTCACCAAAAAGTCCCATACAATACCTTCCTTTTTACTACGCAAGTGACGAAATAATAGTTTTCAACACCGTCTCTGTGGGGAGCTACCCCGTCACCACAGCAAACACATTGACCGCCTGATTCTTGCCCTTGAAAATGATCCTGCCTAGGTCGTCCACTTTGATATCGTCGGGCAGGTCTTCGCGGGTGTAGTTGTCGATCAACAGCGGGCGTAACGCTTCCTTCGTATATTCCTCGATGCGTGCGGCAAGGTTGACCGTATCCCCGATGCAGGTATAAATGGCGCGATTCTGCGTGCCTGTATATCCCACGATCATATTCCCAGACGCGATACCAATACCGATGTGCAGTTGCGTCTTTCCGCGTGCGAGCTGTCGCTGGTTAAACTCCTTCAACCGCTCCAGCATTTGAAGCGCCGCCCGCACGGCCTTCTCACCATGATCTTTGAAGTAGATTGGCGCGCCGAACATCGCCAGCAAACCGTCGCCCACCATCTGGTTGACCGTCCCGCCGTTGTCGGTGATGGCGTCGAACATCAGACTGAAATATTCGTTCAGCAGATCAATAGTCTCGGTTGGGTCCTGACTCTCTGCAATCGTCGTGAACGAGCGGATGTCCGCGAAGAGAACGCTGGCTGTCACTTGCTTTCCGCCCAGCGAAAAGCCTGTGCGCAAAAGTTCTTCCGCCACTTCCTTCGTCGCGAACGTTCTAAAAAGTTTTCGTTGTTCGTCACGCAGGCGTTTTTTTTCCAAACTCGCATTCACCCGCGCGCGCAGCAAAATGGCATTGACTGGCTTGGTCAGGTAATCTTCAGCGCCGAGCTCCACGCATTTCACTACCGCGTCCAACTCGTCCATCGCCGAAGTCATGATGATCGGAATCTGCCGCAGTTCCACATCCTTCAGGCAGGCTTCCAACACTTCATATCCGTTCATCACCGGCATGTCGATGTCGAGCAGCACCAGATCGAACGTGCCCGAACGAATTTTTTCCAAGCCCTCTTGTCCGTTCTCGGCCGTCTCCACGATGTGCCCCTGAAGCCCAAGATTGCGCGAGAGCATCATGCGGTTGACCTTGTTATCATCTACAACAAGCAGATGGGCGGGTTCGAGGGATGGGATCATGGAGTTACCTGATTAATTCATTCAACTGATTCTTGACCTGATCGAACGCCTCTTCCAAGACTTGAAGCCTGTTGCCCACTTCGAGGTTTTTTTCACGTCCAAGCATCTCCAGCTCACGCGCCAGCCCAGAGAGGTCCGTCGCGCCGAAGGTGGCCGCATTGGATTTGAGCGTATGCGCCGCCCGCCGAAACGACTCGGCGTCCTGCCCGGTCAACGCAGATTGCATCTGCGCGATCTGTGAGGGGGCATCCTCCAGGAATGCTTGCACCAACTCCCCGATAAAGTCCGCGCCGGTGGCATCTTTCAATTCATTGAAAACTTTCAAGTCGATGGAAGACATGGCTCTCCGTTCATTAACTGATACGCTTTGCTTTTTGCAGCGCGTCTACCAACTCTACCATGCGGATGGGCTTGGCGATGTAATGATTCATGCCAGCATTCAGGCACATCTCGCGGTCACCCTGCATGGCGTTGGCGGTCAAACCGATGATGAAGGGGCGGTTCTGTGTCCAGCGGCTGACGATCTGTCGCGTGGCTTCCAGCCCGTCCATGACCGGCATTTGCACGTCCATGAGGATCACGTCGTAGGGTTGGCGCTCAAGGGATTGGATGGTTTCAAGACCATTCCCTGCGACATCGGCGCGGTAGCCCATCTGCTCCAAGAGACGCAGGGCCAGCTTCTGGTTCACGGTGTTATCTTCAGCGAGGAGAATCCTCAACGGATGCCGCGCCGCCATCAACGGGTCGGGTTTGAAGCGCCCAGTAGTGGGTGGCTCATCAATCGCGGCCGGGCGGAAGAAGATTCCCACCAACGTGTCGAACAGTTGCGATTGTTTGATAGGCTTGGCGAGATAGGCGGAGAAGAGATTGGCTTCGTCGCCCGCTTCGCGCCGACCGATGGAACTGAACAACACCAGCGGGAAACGCGCGCGACCGTTGCCGCGAATGCGTTTGGCGAGTTCCAGCCCGTCCATTTCGGGCATGTGCATGTCGAGAATGGCAATGTCGAAGGTCTGACCATCCTCCAGCCATTGCAGGGCCGTGGCAGGGGAGGCAGTGTCACGCGGTAGCATGCCCCATTTGGCGGTTTGCATGTTGAGGATGTAACGATTGGTGGCGTTGTCGTCCACGATCAATACGCGTTTGTTTTGCAATTCGGGCTGTACACCCATGTAGGATGGCTTGCGTGTGCGCGGCAGATCGGCAATTTCAGCTTTGATGGTGAAGGTGAAGGTGGAGCCTTTGCCCGGACCTTCACTGGCCGCCCACATGGAGCCGCCCATCATTTCGGCGAGGCGTTTGCTGATCGCCAGCCCCAAACCAGTGCCACCATACTTGCGCGTGGTGGAAGAGTCCGCCTGGGTGAAGGATTGGAAGATGCGGCTCATGCCTTCTTCGGTCAGCCCGATGCCGGTATCTCGCACGGAAAACGTGAGCAGCACTTTGTCTTTCGCGTCGCCGTTCTTATAGCGTTGGCTTGAAACCATTAGCACCACTTCGCCTTTGTTCGTGAATTTGACGGCGTTGCTGAGCAGGTTGGTCATCACCTGACGCAGCCGCGTCACATCGCCTTGAATGGCAAGCGGAATATCGCCCTCGAAGAGATAGGCGATGTCGATGCCTTTTTCGACCGCGCGCGTCGAGACCAGGTCCAATGCGGATTCAACGCATTCACGCAGGTCAAATGGCTGGATCTCGATGTCCATGCGCCCGGCTTCGATCTTGGAGAAATCGAGAATGTCGTCGATGATGGCCAGCAGCGCATCACCCGACCCGCGAATGGTTTCCACGTAGTCGCGTTGTTCATCGTCGAGTTTGGTGTCGAGCAAGAGTCCGCTCATGCCGATGACAGCATTCATCGGCGTGCGGATTTCATGGCTCATGGTGGCCAGGAAGGCGCTCTTGGCTTCGTTGGCTTGTTCGGCGGCGGCGCGCGCGGCGCGCGCTTCTTCGAACAGACGCGCATTTTGGATCGCCGTGGCCGTGGATGAGGCGATGGATTCCATCAATTTGATGATGGATTCATCGTAGGCATTTTCACGCTCAAAGTTTTGAATGGTCAGTCCGCCGATGAGTTCGCGTCCGACCACCATCGGCACCATGACTACCGACTTGGGAATCTCATTCGTGTCGGTCATGTGCGAGCCGAGTTTTTTCCACAACGAGGGCGACTGGCGATTGATAACCAGCGTCTTGCCCTGCAGAGCGGCTTGCGTCGTGAATTCGTCTACGAGGAAAGGTGGAAACTGAATCCGCTTGCTTTGTTTGGTGACGTAATGCGCGTTGACCGTATGACTCTCCGCGTCGTACAAGCCGATGCCGATGTTATCTTCCTTGACCAGTTCGCGCACTTTATCGCCGACACGTTCGAGGATGGTGTAGACGTCCAGCTTTTGGGTGAGCACCTGTCCGATCTCGTTGAGGATTTCCAACTCGGCGGCGCGGCGCTTCGTCTCTCGCAGCAGGTGTTGAGTCTCATTGAAGAGGCGCGCGTTTTCGATGGCAACGCTGATGGAGTTGGCAATCGTCGTCAGCAGGCGCACATCTGATTCTGAGAAGGCATCCTCCCGTTCCAGATTTTGAAGCGAGATAACCCCTTTGACTTCGTCCCCGATCATCATCGGTACCCACAATCCCGCGCGGACAACTACATCGTCGGCTTCATCATCTTCCACGCCGAGGTTGATGGATTGATATTTGCGTGAGGCTTCTTCGAAATCGCGGTTGACCAGGATGGTCTCGCCAGTGCGGATCACCTGTCCGCTAAAGCCACCCTTGCCATCCTGAAGCGACAGCGGCTCTTGATACAACCTCTGCCCATTCTCGATGATGTATGGGTAGGAGGTCATATTCGTAGCTTTGTCGTGGATCGCCAACACCACAGTCTGCGCATCGAAGATTTCGCGGATCTTGTCTCCGGTGCGGTCGTAAATCGCCTGGATGTCCATCTTCGTATCGAACCCGGTCAGGATGCGATTGATAAGAGTCACTTCCTCTGCGCGTTGACGTGTTTCCTCCAACAAGATTTGAGATTCGTCGAAGAGTTTGGCGTTCTGGATCGAGATGCCCATGCCCGCCGCCAACGTGGACAGCAAGCGGACATCGTTCTCTTGAAAGGCATGTTCCCGCTCGAAGTTTTGGATCGAAAGCGAGCCGTAGATTTGGTCACCTGCCAAGATTGGCAAAGCGATCAGCGACTTGGGGAAGGAATCGCCGGCTAACAAAGTGGAACCGTATTCCTTTGCTTTGATCTCCACATTCTCATTGATGAAAAGAGTGGCCCGGTTTCGGATGACATAGCCTGAGAAACCGGAGAGCGGCTGTTTTTCAGGATAGACACGTTCCCCTTTCCAATACATATAGGGGAAGGCGGCGGAATCGGTCAGCGGATCGTAATAAGAAATGACGACCCCCTGCGTGTTGAAAATGCCGCACACCTTATCGCCGATCAAATCATAGATGGATTGAATATCCAGTTTGGATGAAAGTCCACGTTGGACGCTGTTGATGATCTCCAACTCATTCGCACGTTGTTGTAGTTCATTGAAGAAATTTGCGTTTTGGATCGCAATGGCTGCTTGCAGCGAAAGCTCCTCCAAAAAGCGCAAATCTGCCTTGGAGAACAGCGCCCCTCCTTCACGCCAGACCGCCATCACACCGTTGACCTTATCCCCTGCGAGCAGCGGCGCGACCAGCAAGCGTTCATTGCCCACAGTCTGTGTGCCGGGGATTTGCAGGGTACGCGGATCTTGATTGGTATCGTTGACAAATTCCGCTTTGCCCTGCGCCGCCAACGACCCGATAATGCCCTCGCCCAAATGGATCGAATCCGCCAGGATAGCTTCGGCGATGTTTCCCTTGGCGACCAGCGCCCGCAAGGTCTTTCCGTCCGATTGCGGCAGATAGATCGCGCTGCTCGAACCGTTGAGCAGTTCGCGTGCGTATGTGGCGATCCTGTCCATTACGGCGGAGAGATTGAGCGTGGCTGAAATATCGCGTCCCACCTCGTTGAGCACATTCGACTCACGCGCATGGCGCGAAGTCTCTTCGAACAGGCGCGAATTTTCGATCACAACCGAAGCTTGGTCTGCGAAGAGTTGCAACAGCCGCAATTCCGAATCTGTAAACGTACGCGGGTCGGTGAAGTGGATATTCATGACACCCACCACGCGCTGACGGAACTTGAGCGGCAAGCCGATTAACGCGCCGCGCCAGTTGACCGGGGAGGCGCGGAACAACGGGTGGCTCTGCATATCTTCGACCAGCATAATCTCACCGGTGCGCGCAACCGTATCCGTCACCCCGCCGGGACGGGGTAATGCAACCGGTTTATTTTGAATGACCCCATTTGAAATGGCCGTCCCGAATTTCAAGACATTATTTTCGAACAGGAACAGATTGATGTTCTCGATGCTGGGCATCAGAGAAGAGGTGCTTTTCAAGATCGAATCCAGCACGGTGGCGTATTCGAGCGTGGAAGACAGGTCAATGCTTGCCTTGCGGATGGCTTCCAACTCCGCGTTGCGTTGCTCCGCTTCATGGAGCAGACGCTGCGTCTCGTTGAAGAGACGCGCATTTTCCAGCGCCGCACTCATCGAACGGGCAAGCGTTTCCAGCAGGCTGACATCTGACTCGCTGAAGGAATTCTCCCGGTCCATGTTTTGAAGCGAGATGACCCCGCGGACTTCATCTCCCGCCACGAGCGGCACGTACAACGCCGACTTCGGGATCAAGGGGCCGAGCAAAAGTTGCGCGCCATATTCGTGCATGCGCTCTTCAACGTGGTCATTGAATACGAAGGTCTTTTGCAGGCGCACCAACGACTTCATCAAACCGCTCATCGGGCGCGGCTCGAGATACTCGCGTCCGTAGCGGTCGATGTAATAATTGAAGAATTGGGTCTCGCTTTTGAGGTCAAACGTGGCGATGATGGTCGTCTGCGCGCCGAACAGGTCGCGGATCTTATCGCCGACGAGATCATAGATGGCCTGCAATTCCAGTTTGGACGCGAGACCATCCTGCACGCTTTTGATGATGGCAAGTTCCGCCTCGCGCTGCTTCAATTCTTTAAGAATCTTTGTGCTCGAGAGCGGCGTCTTTTTTTTCTCAATTTTCTTAATCTGTCCAGTCTTGGGCATGGTTCCTCATGAGTCCGATTCAGTTTACATAGGGGCGGAAAAATCGTCAATGGTGAGGATAAAAAAACAGGCGGCTACTGCCTGCCTGTCATCAATTTGATATTTTTGATGGGCGTTTGGATGACCAGATCGCAGCCGGGCCAGACGGCATCCACGCCCGCCTCCTTCGACCTTTGAACAGCTTCACGGACGTGAGCTTCATCTCCCTGAGAGAGAACCCCGACCGGGTCGAGGTTTCCGAAGAGCAGGGTGTCTTTCAACGCAGCGCGTGATGCCTTCAGGTCATTTAATTGATCGACCGAGATCGCATCTGCACCAGATTGCGCCAGCAGACTCATAGCTGAGTCCGTCTTCCCGCAGACTGAAAGCACGGTGGGGTGGGGTATTTGTCGAGTCAGGTGTTGAAGCGCAGGTAGGACGAATCCCTCAAACGGTTTCGGTCCGATAAATCCTGGCGAGCCGCCCATCTCGTGAATGGTGATAAAGTCTGCGCCAGCATCGAGATAGGCTTTGCCGATATCAGCAAGAAAAGAAGAGAGATGAAGGAGCGCATCCAAAACCATTTGCGGCTCGTTCTTCATCTCGCGGACGAGATTCTGCACCTTGCAAATATAGATCATCAGCGTGTACGGACCGGGGATCATGCCCGAGATAACAGCCTTACCCCCAATATCCTTCTTCAGTAATCCGATCGCTTCACAGATCAATCCAATTCGTCCCCCAATTTCTAATTCTTTGATCTCTACTATCTCTTTCGTACTCTGAAACAATAACTTGCGCACTTGCGGAAATTGCATCTCTTCATTGTTGTAGAAGATCAACTCCGCGCCGAGTGCCTCAGCCGGAGAGCACAAGTCCAACGGCAGCGTCGCGGATGGCATGCCCGCCAATTTGAACGTACTCGCCGCCGCTCGTGCCATTTTCCCCGCATCGTGATGGATTTCCTGCAGAGTCAATCCTTCGCTCGCCAACCCCTCGGCTGTGACATGAATCAACCCGCTGAACGCGGGCTGGGTATTGATTTTTTTGCCGTGAAGGAGATCAAGGATTTGTGTGCGCATTCTTAAATACGTAGGGGCGGGGTTACCCCGCCCCTACAAGAAATTAATTTTTCACTGCTTTCGCAATCGCCGCAATATGCTCCGGTGTATTTCCACAGCAACCGCCCACGACCTTCGCACCGAGAGCCACATACTTCTTGGCATAGGTAGCCATGTCTTCGGGACCCATATCGTACACGCCTTGCTCGGTCTCCAAGTCCATGTGTGGAACGCCGGCATTCGGCTTGACCCACAGCGGCATATCGGGCTTGGCAGTTTGATATTCTTTCACCACCGCTTCCATATTATCGAGAGTCGTTCCGCAGTTCGCGCCGATGAGGGTTGCGCCCATCTCGGAATAACGCTTCATCACATCTTTCGGCTTGACGCCCATCATGGTGCGTGTGCCGCGGTCATAACTAAATGAAACCACAATGGGCAAATCGGTCACGGAGCGCGCGCCTTCAAAGGCGGCTGTCGTTTCTTCCACCGCGAACATGGTTTCGATGACCAACAAGTCCACGCCGCCTTCGGCGAGGGCTTTGGCTTGCTCGGCGAAGGTCTCTTTCACATCCTCAAACTCGAGCGGACCATACGGCTTGAGGATCGCGCCGACCGGTCCCATTGAACCGGCGACTAAACCGTTATTCAACGAAGCCGCCTTGCGCGCGATCTCCGCCGCACGCATGTTGACCTCGGGAGTGCGATCCTGATACTTCGAGTCTTTCATGCGCATGCGAGTCCCGCCGAAGGTACAGGTCAGTATGATGTCTGACCCAGCCCGGGCGAAGGAGGATGCGAGATTCAAGATCGTATCTGGATCATCGATGATGAGATCCTCGGGCGGCTTGCCCGGTTTGAGTCCCATCTTCTGTAAGTTCGAACCTGTTGCCCCATCCGCAACGAGAATTTCCCCGCCGTTTAAGCGTTCTAGAAATTTATTCATTGTTCCCTCCGTAGGGGCGACTCGCGAGTCGCCCCTACAAAAAATTATTTGCTCATGAAATTTTTCGCCAGCGGATCTGCCTTGCGATTCGGAATCAATTGCGCGATGTGTTCGAACGGCTCGCTCATGTGCGGGAAGCTTGTTGCCAACATGAACTGATTTTGGAATTCCGGGTCGGTGGGTAATTCAAAACGTTCCACCTTGCGCGTGACCGCGTCGATCTCGCGGCGTTTCTCGATATTTAACAGCGCAATGCGCGCCCCATCTCCCGCAGCGTTTCCAACCGCATACACCTTATCCAACTCACAATCGGGGATCAACCCAATGAGCATGGCTTTCTCTTTATCGATATAACTTCCAAAGCCGCCAGCGAGGATGATTTTATCAGGGCTTTGCAAATCCATTCGCTTCAACAAGGTGCGTGCGGCCGTGAACAACGCCGCCTTTGCCAATTGAATTTGGCGCACATCCTGCTGGGTGATTGGGATGTCTCGTCCGATGGAGGTTTCTTCCTTCCAGGCGATGACATACTCCCAGCCTGATTCTCCCTGACGGACGCGCTTCGAGTCTAAGTCCTTCTTGAACTTGCCCCGAGAGTCCACGATCCCCGCCCGGAACAATTCTGCCACTGAATCAATGATCGCCGAGCCACAGATTCCTTTAACCTGACCCGTAAACTCGGCGTGTTCCGTGTTCCAACCGTTTACACCGATGACCTTGTACTTTGGTTCGAGCGTCGTTTCATCAATATGCACGCGTTCCATCGCGCCGGGCGCGGCACGCATGCCATACTCCACATGAGCGCCTTCCAGCGCCGGTCCCGTTGGCGTGGACGTACACACCAGTCGCTTGCGATTGCCCAAGACCAACTCCGCGTTGGTACCGACGTCGATCAACAGCCAATTTTCATCCTGCTTGTGCGGCTCTTCGGCAAGGATAACTGCACTCGTATCTGCACCAACGAAGGAAGCAATTGTGGGAAGGATGTGAATATTGCCAGACGGATTGATGTGCAAGCCCAACTCTCTCGTCTTAATATCCACCGACTTGTGAATGGTCGGCACGAACGGAGCCAGCCCCAAATCTTTGGGATGCAGGTTGAGCAAAACATGGTGCATGGTGGAATTACCCACCAAGACCATTTCGTGAATGTCATAGAGTCGAATCTTCGCCGTGTGCGCGGCTTGACTGAGTAATTTATTCAATGTGGCGATGATCGCCTTGTGCAATTTTTCCAAGCCATCGGGCTGATCGATCGCATACTGAATGCGAGACATGACATCTTCGCCATACACGATCTGCGGATTCATCTCCGATTCCGAAGCCAGCACTTCGCCGGTGCGCAGGTTGCACAGATACAGCGCCACCGTTGTCGAGCCGATATCCACTGCGGCACCGTAGCTGTCTTCATGATACCCCGCTTGCACGGCGATGACTTCTTTATCATTGCGTACAGTGACGGTTACATTCCATTTTGCGTCACGCAAGGTTTTTGCCAAGGCCCGCAGACAGGCGTAATCAATCTCAAAGTCATACCAGCGCGGAAGTTTTTCTTCGCCGCCGCGCACCAGCCCCATCGACGTTTCCAATCCCTTGGCGAGACGTTCCCAATCGGCTACGGGGCGTTCCAAAGTGGGTGGACTCATCGAAACTAGATATTTCCGAATCGCGGGCTTGACCTCGATCTCGCGGTTGCTGGCGCTCTTGCGGACGATCTGCTTGTTGCCACGGCTTTCTTCCGGCACGTTGATGAGCACATCGCCGCAGATCTTTGCCTGACACGAGAGCCGCACTTGACCGATTTCCCAGCCTTTGTCTTTCAACAACTTGGGACGGCGTTCAAGGTAGGCGCGTTCTTCGGTGCCGACGGGGGAGAGGTTTTCCTGGCTCGACTCGATGTTGTACTTCTCGAAGCGACCGGCTTCCACCAAAACCATGCACTTGCCGCAGGTGGCATTTTCTGCGCAGATCGACTCGATCTCTACGCCCAATTCCCGCGCCGCCGAACGAACGGATGTCCCTTCGTCCACTTGCCCGCGCCGACCGGAAGGTTGCAAAATAATGTTGTGTTTTTTCATAGTTCTTTCTTAAACACGAAGGTCACAAAGTACACAAAGGGAAAACATTACAAAGGTTTTCCTTCGTGACCTTTGTGTCCTTTGTGTTAATTTTGTTTTTTAGGGATTTCAACCTTCGCCGCTTCTGCTTCCAACTCTGCCAGCAGCGCCTCAGCCAATTCTTCTGCTGAGCCTTCGCGCTCAATCCACTGTCCGCGTTTGTATTGCTTGGCATAATCCGTCGTGGACGTTGCCCCGATTGCCATCGCGTACGCGTCGATCTTGTTCTGAACTTTCTGCGAAAGTTCCTTCTTTACGGTTTGTCCATCCGCTTCCACGGTGAACGATTGCGGGATATCTTTCCAATACATCACACGATATTTTGCCATTGCGTGTAACCTCTCAAAATTATATATAATTTCTAGGGGGAGATTTTACGAGAGGTTCGGCTGTGGGTCAATGACAAAATTCATTTGTAGGGGCGACCCTTCCCTGCCATTTAAGGCGACTTGCTTTCACATGACGGGTTGCCCTTACTCGGAAAGGGCACCTCCCGCCAGCCAACCCGTCGTCCATGCGGCTTGAAAATTAAACCCGCCTGTAATGCCGTCAATATCCAACACTTCGCCGCCGAAATACAAACCGTCTACGATGCGGCTTTGCATGGTCTTGAAATCCACTTCCTTTAAACTCACGCCGCCGCAAGTGACGAACTCATCTTTGAATTGTCCCTTGCCTTGAATTTTGTACTCGCCCGCCGTCAACTCTTGCGCAAGTTTTTGCAACTCGGCTTTGGAAACATCCGCCCAATTTTTCTCGCCTATGAAATGCACTAACTGCTTCCAAAGTCGAATCGGGATTTGCGAGAACGCCGAATGTGCCGAAACTTTCTTGCGGGCATTCTCGTGCCAGTCTTTGTTACGCTGCAAAACTTCCAGCGCAGAATCAAGCTTATAGTCGCCGAGCCAATTCACGGTTAAGGTGGAAGCGTATTTTTTCTCAAACAAAATGCGCGCGCCCCAGGCAGAGAGTCGCAGCACGGCAGGTCCGCTCATACCCCAGTGCGTCACCAACAGCGGACCGCGCGCCGTCAGCCCTTCCATTTTCAAATTCACATCTTCCACAGAAACACCCGCGAGATCGTGAATGCGTTTGTCTTTGATGTTGAACGTGAACAACGACGGCACCTGCGGCACGATGGTATGCCCAAGTTTTTGGATAAGCTGCTGTGACTTGCGGTCACCGCCCGTGGCGAACATCAATTTTTTGGTATGAAGCGAAAAAGCCTTCGCCTCTTTCTGGACCTCAAGTTTGAATCCGCCCTGCGGAGTTTTCTCCACTCCCAAAACGGATGCGCCCAATTCGACGCGCACGCCCGCCTGCTTTGCTGCGTCACGCAGACAATGCGCAATCGTGTTCGAGTCATCGGTGATGGGGAACATGCGCCCATCACTTTCAGTTTTGAGTTTTACATTGCGCGCTTCAAACCATTGCACCGTATCTTTCGGTTGAAAACGAGTGAAAGCTCCACGCAGTTCATTGCCCCCACGCGGATAATAAGTGATGAGCTTGACTGGCTCGAAGCAAGCATGCGTGACGTTACAACGTCCACCGCCGGAGATTAAAACCTTGCCGAGCGTTTGGCTGGCTTTTTCAAGGATGAGCACACGCAGAGTTTGATTCTGTTCTGCGGCACGGATCGCCGCGAAGAATCCCGCCGCGCCGCCGCCGATGACGATAACATCCCAAATGGGAGAAATGAGTTTAGACATGGTGATGTCAGTATAACCGACAGAACTGTCATTGCGGACTCGAAAGGATTGGCAATGACGTGAATGCGTCAGATCAAGATCGGACTATTTCCCCGCAAATGGCTTGGACGTGTCAGCAGCCATAGCACCCATTCGGCGACATCGTTCGTCGTCAGGTTGGGTTTGCCTTCTGCATCGAATGGAGTAGACACAGCAACGCCCGGCGAAAGGATATGTGTGCGGATTCCAAATTCGCTGTTCTCTGCGCGGATGAGTTCCATCAGCGTGGTCAGCCCATGCATGGCGACGGCAAAGGCTCCATCTTGTGGATAAATCCCCAAAGCGGAGTCCGAGCTGATGGCCATAATTTCGCCGTGCTTTTGCTCACGCAAAGTTGGAAGTGCAGCACGCGCCATCAAAAACGGTTCGCGCAAGTTGGCGTTCATCACCATATCCCACGTCTTGACGTTGTGACTGTGAATCATCCCGCCGCTCCAAAAGGGCGAAATGAGAACCAAAATGTCCAACCCACCAAACGCGGATTGGGTCTGCTCGACGACGGCTTGTGTTTCTTCCAACGTGTCCAAATTCGTGACGCGTAAAATCACGTTCCCACCGATCTCTTGAATCTTTTTTGCAGACATTTCAAGCAAATCCGCTTGTTTGCCGCACAGGCAAATATTCACGCCGGCTTTTGCCAACGTCAACGCAACCGTTCCAGCTAATTCCGTGCTGCCACCTGTGAGGATGGCGGTCTTACCTTGAAGAAGATTTGTCATTTATTTCTTCCCTTGGTTCGGCATAATGTTGGTCCCCGCCACCGCATCGCTGACAGCATCGCCGATGAGGTTGATGGACAACACCGCAAGGAAAATCCCCAAACCGGGGAAGACCGTCAGCCACCAGGCTTGGCGCACGAACTTCATCCCGGCATTGAGCATCGCACCCCATTCAGCCGTCGGCGGTTCCGCGCCAAGACCGAGGAAGTTAAGCGCCGCACCCGCCAGAATGGAGGAACCAATTCCAAGCGTGATGAGCACCAACAGTGTGCGAATGGAATTGGGCAGAATATGCCTGACCAGGATGCGCGCATCGGAACTCCCGAGAGCTTTAGCGGCTTCGATATAGGTCATCTCACGGAGAGCGAGGACGCTGCTGCGGGTGAGTCGCATAAACGATGGTACAAATGCAATCCCAATCGCCAACATGGCGTTGGTAATTCCCGGTCCCAGAATGGCGATGATGGCAAGCGCCAGCAAAATATCGGGGAAGGCCATTAACACATCGGTGAACCACGAGATGAACGAATCCAGCCAGCCGCCGAAATAGCCGGATGTGAGTCCCAGTGTGATGCCGATCAACGCGCCAATGGTGATGCCGACCAACCCAACGCGCAGAGAAAGCTGTCCGCCATAGAGGAAGCGCGCGAAGTTATCCCGCCCGATATTGTCTGTGCCCATTGGGTATTGCAGGCTGGGAGGTTCCAGCGCCACCGACGGCGCGGTCTTGTTTGGATCTTTGTCGGTGAAGAGCGGCGCGGCGTAGGAAATGAAAATAAGGATAATAAGAAGAATACCGCCAATTTGGGCGCTACGATTGCGCAGAACTTGCTTGAGCAGGCGCATGCCGGGCGAGTTGGCTTGAATGGGAGTCGGGGAGAGGTCAGCGGTCATTTGAGGCGGATCTTTGGATTCAACCAGACATACGTGATGTCGGTCAGTGTGTTGATCAAAACATAGATGGCAGCTGTGACGAGTACCACGCCTTGCACCATCGGGTAGTCACGGTTATAGATGGCTTGAACCGCTAACCGTCCAATGCCCTGACGCGCAAACATCGTCTCGACGATGGTCGCGCCGCCGAGCAGATACGCCATCTGCAAGCCGACAAAAGTCACCACGGGAATCAGCGCATTGCGTAAAGCATGTTTGGTGATGACGAGGCGTTCAGGCAAACCTTTGGAGCGGGCGGTGACGATGTATTCTTTGTTGAGCACATCGAGCATGCTGGCACGCACCATGCGGGCAACGACAGCGGCTTCGGGGAGTCCCAAGGTCAGGGCGGGGAGAAAGAGATCGGCGAAGGATGACCCGTTGGAAATGCTGGGGAACATCTTTAGTCTCACCGAGAAGAAGAGGATGAGCAGTAGTCCCATCCAAAAGGTTGGGATCGAAAGCCCGCTGACCGAGATGCCCATCACCAGCGTATCGAACCACGTGCCGTGGCGGAGTGCCGCAAACAAGCCAAGGATACCGCCGATGGTCAGTGCCACCAAAAGCGCGGAGATCGCCAGCGCGAAGGTGCTGGGAAGTTGCTCGCCGATCGCTTCTGAAACGGATTGGTTGGTGCGGATGGATTTGCCGAGGTCGCCCTGCACCGCATTGTTGACGTAGCGCCCATATTGCACGTAAAGAGGATCGTTCAAGCCGAGCTGCTCACGCAGCTCGGCTACTTTTTCTTCCGTTACTTTCTGACGTCCCAGAATCGCCATAGTGACGTCACCCGGCACAAGGTGGATGACCGAAAAGACCAGCACCGAGATACCGAACAACACCAGCAGGGATGTGAAGAGACGCCGAATTAAGTAATTGAACATGTAGGCTTATTGAGAGATGGAAACGTCGTAGAGCCAGGGATATCCTTCGAGGTCAAAGCTGAAACCTTGGATGGAAGGTGAAGTGAGATACGAAGTGTTCACAGTGAACATCGGCAGGACGAGCGCATTTTCCATGATGATGTTCTGCGCGGCGATGTAATCCTGTCGGCGGGCTTCTTCATCCGTGTTGGTATCGGCGTCAGCCAAAGCCGCATCGAGATCCGCATTGATGAAGTTGGTCCATGCGCCGCCACCATTGGCGTTCTCAGAGTGGAACAGGTAGCGCAATGGAGATGGATCGGGACGCGTCCAGTACATGTAGACGAGGGTGTAGTTGCCAGCCAACAATTCTTCGTAGGCGGCGCCATCATCCATCGAACGATACTGCACATCAAAGCCGACTTCGGCAAGATAGCCGATCAGCAATTCGTTGAAGGCTTCAGACCAAGCTGGGTTATCGGGCCAGTCAATGGTCAACGTCTCGCCGTCTTTTTCACGGACGCCATCGCCATCAGCATCCACCCAGCCGGCTTCTTCCAACAGACGAGCCGCTTCTGCGGGGTCGTAGCGATATAAGTTCGCAGCGCCTTCGTCATAGGCCCATGTGGTGGGAGAGATGACGCTGTACGCGGGCAAGCCCAGATCCTGGAAAGCCGTCTGCGCGAGTTCGTCTTGATTCACAGCGTAGATCATCGCCTTGCGGACGTTGATATTATCCGTCGGGGCTTTGGAGGCGTTGATCATCAGGATGGCGGGAATGCCGGGTTGTGCAAAGGTTTCGATGGAAGCGCTTCCAGCCTGAGCCAGAGCGATCGCATCCAACGCAGGCGGTTCACCTGCGAGGAGAATTTCGCCGGTCTCGAAGGCGGTCAGACGTGTGGCGGCTTCCGGCAAAATGCGGAAGACGACCTGATCGAGATATGCCGGTCCTTCATGGGCGGCGAACTCAGGTCCCCAGTTATATTCTTCGTTGCGTTCGAGCACGATCTGCGATTGGGCATCCCATTGCACGAACTTGAACGGACCCGTGCCGACCGGGTTGCGTCCATAGTCCGCGCCGAATTCTTCCAACGCGGCAGGCGAGGAAATGCTCAACCACTGACGCGCCGCATCGCGCAGGAACAATGGATACGAAGCGCCGAACTTCACTGTCACGGTGTAGTCATCCACGACGACGGTTTCGACGTAGGCATGATCTTGCAGTAAGGACTTTCCGCCCGATTCAAGCACGGCCTCGCTGGCGATGTGATCGAACGAAGCCTTGACCGCTTCCGCGGTGAAGGGCGTACCATCGTGGAAGGTCACATCATCGCGCAGAGTGAAGGTGAACTCGGAATATTCCTCGTTCGGTTCCCACGCAGTGGCGAGCGCCGGGTACAGTTCACCTTCCGGTGAGATCGAAAGCAGCGAGTCGAAGATGCTCATCAAAATGAACTGTTCATACACATAAACGGCATCTCCGGGGTCAAGCGTTTCCGGCTCGACTGGAATGCCAACGGTCAACACGCCGCCAGAGACGGCAGGCGCTTCTGTTGCAGGGGCAGCTTCCTCGGTCGTTTCTGAAGCGGGTGCTTCTGTCGCCTGTGGCCCTCCACCACATGCGGCTAATAAGAGTCCGATCAACATGAGAACGGACAACCCCTTGAGTAAGGTGTTCTTCATTTTTTCTCCTTGCAAAGTTGGGAAATGATGGAATTTATTTCGGCGATGGGAATGCCGCCTCCATCCATGCGGCAATTCGTGCGCGATTTTATCACGGTCAGGCGGGCTCTATTCTCATTTTTCGACAAAATATCGGATTTGTCGGTTTTGGGCATCTAGTACAATAAGCCGGAGTTGAGACCATGATGGACGAAAAAGAATTTCTGGAATTTATGAACGCCAACGGCTTCGTGTACGAACGGTTGGAACACCCGGCCGTCTTTACCTGTGCCGAAGCGGAGGCGTATCACTCGAACGTGGAAGCGGTCAGCACCAAGAACCTTTTTCTGTGCGACAAAAAGGCTCGCCGATTTTTTCTCGTGGTGACTGCCTGTGAGAAAACCGTCAAGTTGGATGATCTCGCCGGACAATTGGGCATCACGCACATCCGCTTTGGCTCGGAGGAGAATCTGCTGCATCTGCTCGGCGTGACGCGCGGCTCGGTCACCATGATGGCGCTCGCCAATGACACGGATCATCTCGTCGAGTTATGGGTCGATGAAGAGATTTGGCAGGGAGATTATTTCCTCTCGCATCCACTCGTCAACACAGCCACGCTGATACTCGCCAAATCGGAATTGGAACGTTTCTTTAATCTGACAGGACACACACCGAAATTTTTCCGCTAAGAAAAGAGACAGGATGAATCTTCAAGTCGCGCAAACGAATATCCCTTCCGGTTTTATCGATCTCGGCGCGGGCGAGCCAGGGCTGGACCTGTTGCCCGTAGATATGCTTCGCGAGGCGGCGAGTTCGCGCCTCAGCCAAAATGAAAATGAGTTTTTGCAATATGGCGTGGAGCAGGGCGACGGCTACTTTCGTTTTGCGTTGGCGAAGTTCCTCACGCCGCGTTATGGCTTTCAGGTTTCGCACGACAACCTGTTCGTCACAACGGGCATCTCATCCGCGTTGGATTTGCTTTGCACGCTTTACACCCAGCCGGGCGACACTGTCTTTGTAGAAGAGCCGACCTATTTTCTTTCCCTGAAAATCTTTGCGGATCACGGCTTACGCGTCGCTTCCATTCGGACCGATGAGTCTGGTCTTGTTATCGACGATCTGATCCACGCTTTGAGTGAATCCACGCCGAAGTTCGTCTATGTGATTCCCACCTTTCAGAATCCCAGCGGACATACCCTCTCGCCAGAACGACGCGCTCAACTCCTTGAACTGGCACAAAAGCACAACTTCCTCATCATCGCGGACGAAGTCTACCAATTCCTCGGCTACACTCAAACCCCGCCGACATCGTTTGCCGCACACATTGACTCCAATCATGTTATTGCCCTGAGTTCGTTCTCGAAGATCCTTGCCCCCGGTTTGCGGATGGGATGGCTGCACTCGAACCCGCAGGTCATTCAACGCATCGTCGCTTGCGGCTTGCTCGATAGCGGCGGCGGAATGAATCCCTTCACGTCAGCGATCCTCTGCGGATTAATCGAACATGGGGATTTGGATAAAAACCTTTCAAAACTGGTGAATGTGCTGGGACATCGCATGCAAATCATGGACGAAGCCATCAAGAAACATCTTCCACAGGTCAAATACACGAGCCCGCATGGCGGATATTTTTTCTGGCTGCAAATCTCCGGCATGGATGCGCAGGAATTACAGAAGCGGGCAAAGGAATATCAAGTGGGGTTTCGTCCCGGTATCCGCTTTTCGAGCCGAAACGGGCTGAACGACTATCTCCGCCTGAGCATTTCCCACTATGACGCTGCAAACCTGGAAGAAGGAATCTTACGACTAAAGAAATGCCTTGAATAATAAAAAAATGGGCAAGCATTTTTGCCTGCCCAATCTACTATTCACCATTCCCTATTCCCTAAATTACTTCAATCTCTCGGCTACGATCTCCGCCACATCCTTGACCTGAATGGAGCTGTCTTCACCCTTTGCCGCATCGGTCATCATCGTGAGACAGAACGGACATCCCACTACCACCGTATCCGCGCCCGTGGATTTGGCTTCCGCGAAGCGCGTCACATTGACTCGCGCTGAGCCTTCTTCCTCTTCCTTCCACATCTGAGCACCGCCCGCACCACAGCAGAACGACTTGGCTCCATTGCGCGGCATCTCCACGGGTTCCACTCCAGCAGATTTCAGCACATCGCGCGGCGCATCGGTGATCTTGTTGTGCCGACCCAAATAACACGGGTCATGGAAGGTGATCTTCATGTTATCGCCTTCGAGGTTCATCGAAATTTTGCCAGCACCCACCAACTCATTTATGAGCTGCGTATGGTGAATGACTTGATAATTCCCGCCGAAAGCCGGGTACTCGTTCTTGATAGTATGCAGACAATGCGGGCAGGTCGTCACAATTCTCTTCGGCGCGACCTCATTCAAAATTTCCACGTTCTGTGAAGCGAGTCCGAAGAAAATATCCTCGCGTCCCGCGCGACGAGCCGAGTCACCGGTACAGGCTTCGTTCTTTCCGAGCACGGCGTAGTTCACGCCAGCCGTGTTCAAAATTTTTGCAAAGGCTTGTGCGGTCTTTTGCGCGCGCGAGTCTGTAGCTGGCGCACAGCCAACCCACCACAAAATTTCAGGTTCGGCATTTTGCTCAATGGTCGGCACGCTCATGCCTTCCGCCCATTTCATGCGGTCACCTTGCGAAACATTCCACGGGTTCGCGTTGCGTTCCATGCCTTTGAAGGCTGTCTCCAACTGTTTGGGGAAGGTGCTTTCCATCATGGATAGATTGCGGCGAATATCCAAAATGTCGCGCATTGGTTCGTTGCCCACAGGGCAAATGTCCACGCATGCGCCGCACGAGGTACATGCCCATACGGCTTCTTCTGAAATCAACTCGGTCATTGCAACATCAGTCGTGCCGCCGCCGTTGAAGTGATAACGTTTGTTGATCTCCAACGCAGCAGGTGACAATAATTTTCCAGTGTTATACGCCGGGCACACTTCCTGACAGCGGAAGCACATGATACAGGCATAGCTGTCCATGATCTGTTCCCAGCCGAGGTCTTTCATCTTCGCCGCGCCAAACTGCTCGATCGATTGATCATCGAGATTAATGTAGCTCAACTGCCCAATGGATTTGCGTTCGGGTTTGAGCGCAAAATTCAACGGCGCAAAGAACAAGTGAATATGTTTTGAATACGGGAAATAAGGCAGGAATGCGACAACTGCGCCAATCGATAACCAGAAGGCAAGATGCTCTCCCGCCACCAGGACGCTCGCATCAACCCCAGACCAGAGTTTGGATACCGCTGAGATGGTGGGCTGCCAGCTGTCAGTGTGACCTGCCAACGCGAGGTTGAACGACTCGCCCAAGAAGCGCATCGAGTTATGGACGAAGATGAACGTGGCAACAATCGCCGAATCGCGCATGATGCCAGTGCGAGCTTTCGGGTTGAGTAACGTCGTCTCACGTGTGGATAAAGTTTCCGGCTTAAGAATGAAGCGGCGGAACGCCATCGCCAGAATGCCGAAAATGATGGCGACGTTGGCAATATCCGCAATGAGGCGATAAACATCCCCGAAGGCGCCAGTGTTATCCAGCAGACGCCAACCAGTGTAGGCGTAGATCAGATCTGCGAGGTTGATGAGGAGAAAGGAGAGAAAGCCCCAGCCGATGAGAGCGTGCAAAATGCTGGGACCAAGGCGGAGGCGAAAAACAGGCTGGAACAACGCTACTTTGACGATCAAGTCCCCGATGCGTTTCCAAAGCAGCGACCAGTCTACTTTGCCTTGTCCGCTGGCAATGTGACCGACGATCTTCATCACGCCTTTGTAGGTGAAGTAAAGGGAGACGAGAACTGCAACTGCAAAGAGGATTTTTTCGACAAGGGTGAGCATGGAGCCTCCGTACGAATTGTGTAATGCTATGGATTTGTCAAGTTTAGCACAGGTTGGGGTTATGCCACAGACTCAAAGGTGGTCAGGCTGTTCCAAATTTCGGTGTTGAGGTTTTCACGCTGATTTTGGGCAAACTCCCAGAACAAGGTTTGTGCGCGTGTGAATGGATAGTTGACATGACGTGCGACATAGACCATGCGCCGCAAATCCAGGTCGGGGACTTCCACTTTTTTGATGCGCCCAAATGCCAGTCCGCGGGCGGCGACCATTTCTGAGACGAAGGCGATGCCCACACCACGTTCAACCGCCATTTCGATGGCTTCGGGATTGCCCAGTTCCATGACCACATTAAGCATATCGGGCGTGACGCCGTATTTTTTGAGTCCCTGTAAGATGGTTTCACATGTGCCAGAGACTTCTTCACGCAGAATAATTCTTTGCCCCACTAAATCATCAGGCGTGGCCTGACCATAATCCGCCCAGGGGTGGTTGGTCGGCACAATTAAGAAGATGCGGTCTTCGAACAATGGCTGACATTCCAGGTCACGATGTTCCAACAGCTTGCTGGAAACCCCCATCGGAATCTTCTGCGAAAGCAGACGTTCATAGACGCTCTCCCGCGACATCACCTTGACGCGCGGATGCACGCCGGGATATTTCTCTTGAAACATCGAAAGCAGCGACGGCATGAGATATTTCCCCGCGGACGTGGAGCAGGCGATCAGCAATTCTCCGCCAACTTCGTGCTTGATGTTATGCAGACTATCCTCCATGAGGCGAGCCGAACGCAACACATCGCGGACGATGGGGAGGAGCGTGTCACCCGCCTCGCTCAACTCGACAGAGCGCCCATGCCGGACGAAAAGCTCCACGTCGTATGCCCGTTCCATCGCCTGGATGTTCTGGCTGACCGCCGACTGAGAAAGGTGCAATCGCTTCGCCGCTTTGCTGAAATTCTTTTCTTCTGCGGCGGCGAGAAAAACCCGCAATGTGGAGAGTTCTATCATTTTCTTCTTCTCCAATAAGTGAGGATAATGATGCGTCTGCATAAGAATAAGCCTTTCTCATAATTATGTCATGGGGGGAATGCCCCAAAATAAAACTGCCCGTAAGATCCTCCTCACAGGCAGTTTATGTTTTGTCTTAGTAGGGTCACCCCTACAACTGAAACTGATTACTTGACCACAGGCAATTCTGCCGCGATCCAGCCGTTCATGCCGCCATTCAAATTGCGGACGTTGGTGTAGCCCAGGAATTGCAGGTACATCTGAGCCATTGCCCCACGATGACCCGAGGCGCAGATCACGACGACGGGCGCAGCCTTATCCGCGGGGAGTTGGGAGAGGTTAGCAGGAACATCGTTCACGGGGACATTGATCGCACCTTCGATGTGACCGTTGGCCGTCCATTCATCCACAGTACGGACGTCGAGCATGAAGGGGACTTCTCCAGAAACCAGTTCAGTATTGAAGTCTGGTGACTTGATCGCGCCGAAGCCTTCGGGCAGGTTGCTCAGGTAGTTGTCGAGTGCGGCAAAGGTGGCTTCATCCACTTCGGGAGCCGTACCCGCTGTCGGTGCGGCGGGAGCGCCTGTTTCCACGGGGAGTTCAGCCTTGAGCCAGGCATTGAGTCCGCCATTGACGTTGACCACATCGCTGTATCCCAAGAGGCGCAGTGCCATCATGCCAAGCGAGCCGCGATGACCCGATGCACACGTGATGACGATCTTTTCATCCTTGCCGGGCAGTTTATCCAGATTCTTGAGCAATTCACGGATCGGAATATTCACCGAACCCATGATGTAGCCATTCGCTTCCACTTCAGACGGCTCGCGCACATCCACGATGAACGGCGGGTTTTCAACCAACATTTCATTGAGCTTGTCTGCTTTGATGCTGTAGAAGCCAGCGTCAGTAGGCAGGTTGGTGAGGAAGGTACCCATCTCGCTGACCAGCCCCGCCACCGGCAGACCCGCAGCCTTCCAGGCATTCAAACCACCAGCGAGGTTGGAGACATCGGTGTAGCCCATCATGCGCAGAGCCATCATGATGATGCCGCCGCGATGACCAGAAGCGCACAAGACGACGATCTTCGCATCTTTCTCCGCTGGGAGCTGGTCCATGTTCGCGAAGACATCATTGAACGGAAGGTTGATCGCCCCCTCGATATAACCATCTTTATTCCATTCACCCGTGCTGCGTACATCCACGATGAAGGGCGGATTTTCGATCAGCATCTCGTTGAGCTTGTCCGCTTTGACGCTGTAGAAACCTTCGGGCATGTTGACGAAGAAATCGTTGAGCGCGTCATACAAGGCCTGATCTTCGATGATGGCCGTGCTGACGGAGGCAGGCGCTTCGGGCAGGGAGCCGGTTGTGAGGGGCAGTTCGGCTTTCTTCCATGCATTGGTGCCGCCACCCAAATTGCGGACGTTGGTGTAACCCAACATCTTGAGCGCAGCCATGATCATGCCGCCACGATGACCAGAGGCACAAGTCACAACGATTGGTTCATCGAGACCGGGAAGTTTATCGAGGTTGGCGAGCACTTCGCGCACTGGGATGTTGACGCTGCCTTCGATGTAACCGTCGGCTTCGAGTTCGGCAGTTTCACGCACATCAAGGAGGAAGGGCGCGCTGTCGACGAGTTCTTCATTCAGCTTGGCTGCGCTGACGGAGCCGTAGCCTTTGTCGGCGGGGAGAGAAGCGGCCAAGTCGGTGAAGAGCGCAAGGACATCGAGTCCTGCTTCTTCTTCCACGACGGGGGCTTCTTCGGTGACGACTTCCGCCACAACTTCTTCTGTCACTTCTGCGACGGGTTCGGGAGCGGGAGACCCGCAGGCTCCCAGGATCATGCTCAAGGTGAGGAGCAGAGCTAAAACGAGATGGAGTTTTTTAGACATTTTCTTTTCCTTTGTAGAATGATTCTTTTAACAAGTGCCGTTAGGGCAGCTTGTGGCATCCAGAGCAACTATCGTTGCTAAATTCGATATGGGTCTCCGGGAAGATTGGCGCATTGCGAATCCCTTCGGTATGGCAGGAGATGCATGAGTCGGTTAGCAGATTGGTATGGTCGGCCGGCTGTGGCATGGCAGCCAGATACAAGTCCACGGGGCCGGGAATGGTATTGACGATCACATTTTGATTGGCGGACAACTCAACCGCTTGTACTTTGTCGGCGGTGAGGAAGATCTCCGCATTGCCATGACAAGACTCACAGCTTGCGTTCTGAGGCGTGAAGCGTTGAATATTGTGCGGCGTGGCGTAGACCCAGGTCGGCAGCGCATCGAAATTCGTCAACAGGTTTTCGCCGTAGTACTCGTAGCTGGTCGTCGCCACGGGGACATGACGCACAGGCACGTATTTGTATGGACGGTCTTCACTTTGAATAGGATTACGCCCAATGAAGAAGGTGGTGTAGGTCGCCTCAGTCTCGAAGAACGGATTTCCGCTCGTTTCACTGACCGCCACATGGCAGCCGTCACAACTGGTGTAAGTGACCGAGTGACAAACCTGACACGAGAGTTCTTCACCATCTCCGTGCTGGGCATGCATGTCAATGCCATCCGTGCCGCTGGCAACTTCAGCATGACAGTCGATACACTTCGGATCTTCTGCGCCGCTCAAACGATGATCGGATGCGAGTGCTGCATCCGCGGTGCCATGCAAATCCGCACCTTCGTGGCATTTCACGCAGCTCATGCGCGCTTCGCGGAAATGTACATCGCCGGTGATGCCTTCATTCTTGCCGAGGAATTCATTCCCCACGCGGCTGCCATGGCATGCCGTGCAGGAACGCGTCATCGGCGGGGTCTTCTCAAAGACATGACCCGTGAATAAACCACCGCCCACATTTTCCGGCTGGCTGACGTGACACTCGCCGCAGGTGGTATGGCAAGTGGCGCAGTGATTGTTGAACATTTGATTCAGTTCAGGATGATCTTCGGGGATATTTCCATTGCGGGTATTGATCGCAGTCCAGTAACCGGCTTGCGTGTTATGCAGGCTGTTGGGGTACGCTGCCACTTCCGCTTCATGGCATTCGGCGCAATAGACATCTGGTTGCGAACTCGGACTGGCGATCATGTCCGCGTGCGCCTGATCTTTGTCCGCAATATTGGTGCCGCCATGACATTGGATACAGGTCAATTCGCCGTGGTCGGTCTGTGAAAACGTTTCATGATCAACGAGCACTTTCTCCCATGGCTCCAACGGAGCCACCTCGCCACCTCAGCCAACGCCTTTGGATTCGGCTTCGCCTCCTTCTTCTTCCGGCTTGGCCGTATCGATGAGACGCTGTTTATCGGTGTGACAAGCCAAGCATTCGCCCGCCTCCGGCACTGACGTGGGGGAGGGTTCAACAACGGCAGTATCTGTTGCCGCCTCCGCTTCGGCAAGGGCATCTGCCTTCGTCGAGCAACCAGAAAGGAGAAGCCCCAACACGATCACTGTACCTGTTAAGAATCTCTTATTCATCGCATCTCCGTATTGTGATATATTTCACAATACGGATTCTAGTCTAAACCTACATACGTGGAAGTGATGAAAATAATATGCACCTATTAGATTCACTAATCGTTATGTATAAACGGCGCAACATGATCGGTTTGAGACAGAAAATTATCCTCCTATTGAATGGGGACATCCTTCACTTGTCTCACAGGGAGGGATCAGTAAAATTTGAATAAGATCGAAAAAGGAGTGTCTCGTGAAGAAAATTCAGATGCTGTTTTGCATTCTTTTGCTGGCAGGTTTACTCGTTCATTCCCCCGTGCAGGCACAAACAGATAACGCGGTTGTTCATGCTGTGTTGTTCTATTCCCCCAGTTGCGGACATTGTCATTACGTCATCGATGAAGTCCTTCCGCCGCTTTTCGAAAAATATGGCGATCAACTTCAGATCGTCGGCGTGGATGTCACCCAGCCCGACGGGCAAACCCTCTTTCTCGCCGCGCTGCAAGCTTTCAGTCTGGAGCAAAGCGGCGTTCCCTTCCTCGTGATCGGTGATGTGTATCTCATCGGCTCGGGGGATATTCCCGACCAACTCCCCGGTTTGATCGAAACATATCTAGCCGAAGGCGGCGTGGATTTTCCAGACATCCCCGGCTTGCGTGAGACTTTGGATATTGCACCAACTGCCGCGCCTCAAATCGGACCCGAACCTGCGGATGCCACCCAGGCAGTTTCTCCCTCTCTGACCATGCCCGACGTAACGTGGCAGGAAAAATTTGCACGCGACCCAGCCGGCAATACGCTGGCGGTGATTGTGTTACTGTTCATGCTCGCCGCAGTGATTTGGTCTGTGATGGAATTTAGAAAAAAGAGAAAGACAAAAACGAAGACGCCACCCCAATGGAATTGGACTATCCCAATTTTGTGCCTGTTAGGGTTTGGTGTTGCAGGTTATCTCGCCTACGTGGAAACGGCTCACGTCAGCGCGGTCTGCGGACCAGTGGGGGACTGCAACACGGTTCAACAAAGCGATTATGCGCATCTATTTGGAATCCTGCCCATTGGCGTGTTGGGGTTGATGGGATATGTCGCGCTGGTTATTGCGTGGCTGGTTGCGCGTTACTCCAAAGGCGATGTGTCTCATTGGGCCTTGGTGGCGTTATTGGTTTTTAGTTTTGGCGGCACGCTGTTTTCGATTTATCTGACTTTCCTAGAGCCCTTCGTCATAGGTGCGACCTGTGCCTGGTGCCTCACTTCTGCAGTGTTGATCACACTGATTATGTTGTTATCGATCCGCTATGCAAAATTTGGGTTTGAGAAGTTGAAGTTGATTTAACCCCGACGCCTTATTGGCCGATGTCGTTCACGTAATCCACCGCGCCAGAACACGCCCCCAATAAATGCGGCGAGACGCTCTCCCACGTCAGTGGCAATCCGCTGATGCCTTGTGCAGCGGTAATGGCTTCCGCGAGGCAGCCGCCGCCAGCGTTGTAATTGACGAGTGTAAACTTCCACAGGTCCTCGTAGGAGGCGACTTCACCCGGTGAATTGCCAGTGTAGTTATAAATGACCTGTCCCGCCTGTTCACAATTTGCGATCATCGTATGAGCAAAAACGCCGACTGAAAAATGTGCCTGCGATAAGTCCAATCCCAGCGGACATTCCTCGCAAGTCGCGTTGACACTGCCGACCAACGCGCGTCGCAACTCGACCTGAACCTCTTCATCCAGGTTGGCATACCCTTCGCCGCAAGTTTCTGAGTCCATCACCAGCGGACAGAATTGATTGAAGAAGGAGCGATTCCAAAAGAGGGCGGTGTCGGCTCCGTTTTCGGTCAATTGCCCCAGCCCCACATCTCCCAACGCTTGGAAGATTCCGGGCCAGAACTGGCTTTCGCGCGCAAAAAGGCTTTTCAACAATCGAGCCGGCACGCCTGTATCTTTGGCGGTGCTGATGATGAGATCATCGAACTGGTTCTGCCAGGCTTCCACGGCATCACGCGATTTTTCCAATCCGCATTGGTTGGCGACGTTTCCGGGGGAGAGCCCACCATCAGGGCAGGAGCCAGCATCCACAGCGCCCTGTAGGATGAGATTCGCTGCCAGATAGGTGTAAGGGATGTCACTGCTGAGGTCTTCGCTTTGGGTGGGGGTACTCAGCCATTGCGGCGTGCCACCAACAGGCGGGAAGATGTCCCATGATTCGGAGCAAGAAGCGACCACATGTCCCTGCCACTGCGAGGACAATACATCCACATACCAGTAAAGTTGATCGGGGTCGCCTTCGTCCACAAGTTGGACACGTACTTGAGCATCGTAGATGATGCTGCTATCACCATAGGTGGAATACGCCCAAAATTCGACGTTCGCGCCATCTTCGTCAGTTTCAGGGATGCGGAATTTGCAGGTGTCTGTGTCTTCGCAGAAGAAAGATTCCCCGTTATAGGTCCCTTCGATGCGGATGATGGATTCGTTTGGCAACGGCTCCATCCCTGTGATGACCAGTGTGGGTTTGGTTTCACAAATATTGGTGGATGTGCTGTAAACGGGTTCACAATCTTCGAGTGAAACCCAGGCGCTGGCGGCAGGAAGTTCGAGGGCGATCTCTTTTTCCTTGGGCTCGCTGTCGATCAATACAGCATAGTAGCCTTTGCAATTTTTTATGTCATTGAGCGTACAGGGAGGTTGGGTGATCCATACGTCGTAAATGTCTTCGCCACAATCACGATAGACTTCCCCGGGCAGCGGCATGCTTTCGTGGTCAACAATGACGGAGCAGGCGAATCGTTTTCCCTGCCAGGTGAGCAGATGCCATTCGAAGGCGGTGTATTCAACAGCGATGACGGAGAAGCGGTCGGGACCGGGGGGGGGACTGGTCTCAGAAACAGGCAGCGGGTCCAGGTTGGAAGCGGACGCGGCTCCAGGGTTGACAGCCAGATTTGAAATGGCGATCACGATCAAGAGCAGACGGTTCACCCAGCTACGCTTCTGCATGAGGATCAAAAAGAGTCCGCCTTTATTATAACGGACTCTTTCGAGAGATTTTATTTCTTTTCAGATTTTTCCATGTCCTCGAGCAAGTCGAGGTCACGTTTCAGATTCTTGTTGCGGATGTAGATGCTGAGGACGTAGATGCCGAGGGTGAGGAACGAGACGACGAAGCCTGCGGTCATATAGTTGGTTGTGTTGGGAATGGTATCCATTTTCTGTCTCCAATTACATCGAAACTTTCAATTTGAGTTGCTCGACCTTCTCTTCCAATTTGCCGACGCGCAGACGATGCCACATGAAGTCGACGAAGAGGACGGTGAAGGCAAACAAGGCAAAGAAGAAAGTGGTGCGCATGTCAGCGGTCATGTCGAAGCCGCCCTGAGCTTCGGCGCTGGCGCCGCCGATCACCACCGGGTGGATGGTGCGGAAGAGGCGGATGACCATGAAGGTGATGGGGGCGCTTAGTCCGCCCAGCAAGGTGTAGACCGCGCCAAAGCGAGCGCGTTTTTCGGGGTCTTCGATGCCTGCGCGGAGCATGAAATAGGCGACATAGATCAACTCCGTGACGGCGGCTGTGGTGAGGCGCGGATCCCACGTCCACCAGGTGTTCCAGGCGGGACGTGCCCAAATGGAACCGAGCACGATGGTCAGGAAAAAGAACATGGTGCTGACTTCCACCGCGGCGACTTCGATGCGGTCCCACTTCATATCCTTGGTGATGAGGTAGATGATTCCGCTTACAGCTGCAAGCACGAAGCCGACCATCCCGACCCAAGCGGTACCGACATGGAAATAGAAAACGCGTTGGACATTTCCCATCACAGCTTCGGTAGGTGCGAAGAACAGCGCGAGGTACGTGGATACGCCGAGAACAATCACAGAGACAATATCCAGAATGGTGAGTGCAATTGGTTTGGATTGCATGGACGAACTCCTTGGAAAAATTGATGTGAGGATTTCTTTGAGTGATTTTGTCACATTTGTAATAACATTTGCTGAGAATGAATCCCGCCGCCTTATAGATTTTGGAGTTTTCTATTCCTCGACGACGAACTCGAAGATCATGAACGATACAGCAATGAAGATGACATCGTACACAATCAGCAAATTAAGCGGCGTAAGAATCTCGGCAAAGGTCGCATTGGCGATGATCCCGCCGCTGGCTTTGACCGAAGCCAACAGCACTGGGACGGCGACCGGGAACAACAAGATGGGCAGTAATACATCGCGGGTGCGCGTCTGCACTGACATGGCAGAGAGCAGGGTGCCGACAGCGATATATCCAATTGAGCCGAGCAGCAACACGCCGAGAAATTCCGGCTGGAAGATGCGCGTCTCGTTATAGAGCATGGCATACAACGGAATGACAATCGCTTCCACGATGAGCATAAAAGCGAGATTGCTGATGGCTTTGCCGAAGAAAATTGCCGAACGGTCCACTGGCGCGAGCAGGAGACCATCCA
Source organism: Anaerolineales bacterium (assembly GCA_023382575.1). Lineage (GTDB taxonomy): Bacteria > Chloroflexota > Anaerolineae > Anaerolineales > Villigracilaceae > Villigracilis. Next base: position 16,169 of record JAHDWC010000008.1, on the reverse strand, counting down.
TACAGCCGCGATCTTTCTCGACCGCCATCGAGCGGTTCAAGCCGAGAGTCCCGGCGAAGGCGAATGTAGTCCACAACACGCCTGCTGTGACCGATTTGCGGGCATCGATGTTCAATTCCAAGGCAAAGTTGAAGATCAAAATGACCAGCATCGAAAAGACCAGCATGGCAGAGAGCAATTCACGCGAGCGGAATTCTGCCGCCAGATCTTTCTGGACGATGGCAAACGTAGCTTTAAGAAGGGATGGAGCGGAGGTTTTCATGAGAGTTATGACTCCAGTGACTTCTTATAGAAATCCAACAGGTTCGTGCTTTTGAAATCCTCGCGTTTGGCAGAAGCGGTAATCACGCCTCGTGAGAGGATGTCGAAGCGGGTGGCGAGGTCTTCAGCGCGGGCGAGGTCGTGAGAGGTCATCACTACGGTGCGTCCCTTTGCGGCGACGGAACGCAGCACTTCATCCAACATTTCGGAAGCATCCTGATCCAAGCCGGTGTATGGCTCATCGAAGAGGACCACTTCCGGGTCGTGGAGAACTGCCCGTCCGATGGCGAGGCGCTGCTGCATGCCGCGTGAGAACGTGCGCACCAAATCGCGCCGACGGGATTCCAATCCCACCATGTTTAATACGTCAGTGATGCGCGCCGCGGAATCTGCGATGCCGTACATGCGCGCATAGAATTGAAGATTCTCCTCGGCGGTCAGATCGGGGTAAAGCAGGGGCATGTGAGAGACAACCCCCAGCCTCGCGCGGACTTTGGCCGATTCCTGTGGAAGCGAGAAACCTGCCACTTTGACGTTTCCCATCGATGGGCGGGAAAGCGATGCGAGAATCCGCAGGAAGGTGGTCTTGCCTGCGCCGTTTGGACCCAGCAGAGCCACGAATTCACCTGGCTCTACATGGAAGTCCAAACCGCGCAGGGTGGTTTTCAGCCCAAAACGCTTGACGAGTTTCTTGACTTCGATCATGAAGATTTTCTCTTCAACGCATCCTTTAATTCATTGCGGCGCTGACGATAAGCTTCGTCTGAAATTTTGCCGGTGCGATGCAAGTCGTCGAGCGCAATGATCGCATCCATCACGGATTCGGCATCATCGTACTCGTCGTCAACTTCTTCTTCGTCGTCGAATTCCTCGGTCTTGTTTTTATCGCGCATGTACATCCAGACACCAGCGATGATAAGCACCACGCCCAATGCGCCAATACCAATCAGCAGGTTTTGATTCTGTGTCAGGTCGGCGGTGGAGGCGGTTCCCTTTGGTTTGCCGGAAAGGGTAAATTCCAACGTGCCATTTTCGCTGACCGCGCCAGAGGTGTACACGTGGAAATTCGTGCCTTGAATCGCCTGAATGCCGCCATCGGTCAACGCGTCCCCTTCGGCTTTCACGCCTTCCGGCAGGAAGAGAGCTACCTCACCGATGGAAAGCGGCGCAGACTGCGAGATTTTGATCTCATCAGCTTTGGGCAGAGACGCAAACGCGATCAGCCCATAAGGAGTTTCACTGGGAGGCATGGCAAAACCCGTATCCGTTGGGACGAAGGCAGCGCTGTCTTGTGCGGCTTCGTAGCCCAATCCACTGGCGCCCGCAGGCGGGACGATGAACGGAATGGTCTGGCTGTCGCCCATGTCGATGACAATGGTTTTGTCACTGTCATTCGTGACGCTGTAGACAGCAAAAATTTGAGCGGTATCTTCGCTGGCAAGATCGAAGAAAACTTGCAGCGTGTTGACTTTCAACGTGGAGTAATCATCCGTCGTTTCGTACACGACGATCACAGGCAGTTCCAATTCGGTCACACCGGCAGAGACGACGGCAAATTCCGATTGATAGGTCAACCCATCCACAATGACTTCGGTGATGTAAATCTCGCTTTCAGAAAGTGGAGTTTCAAATTCATATGTGCCATCGGGATTGACGGTGCCTTCGAGTGTGAGAAATTCCTGCGGACCCGCGCTCGGATTTGAACCGTGGTCGAAGCCACGCAATGTCACTTTGGTGTCTGCGGGAAGGTCATTGCCGGTACGATTCTCAACCAGACCCGTGACCTTGCCTGTGCTGACTGAGGCAACTTCCTCGGTCGCTTCTGGCGTGACCTCAGCTTGGGGTGTGCCTTCGGCGGGTGTCTCTTCCGCTGATGGCGTGCCCGCTTCCGCGCTGGCGGATTCGGTCACAGCGGCGACGGGAGTCTCAGTCGCAGATTCAGCTACCGGTTCGGCAGGAAGCGCAAAGGTCAACGTGCGGAGATAAGCCGCTACCGCGTAGGCTTCTTCGTCGCTGAAGTTCGCTCCAAAGGCGGGGAAGTTTTCACTGCCGGTGCGCATCATGCCCACAAGGTCATCCGCTGAAAGCGCGGACATCATTTGCAGGTTGCTGAACACGTCGTCGCAGTCGGTGCAGGTTTCTTCAAAGAGAGTTTTGCCAAGTTCGAGTTGTTCTTCGGTAGTATGCAGGGTGAAGGCATAATTGACTACGTCCCAGCGTTCCTGTTCGCTCAAGCTGAGGAAGGGCGGCATGAAGCGGTCGATGTTGCCTTGCGTGACAGTGGTGTACCATTTTTCGGGCGCGGCTTTGTTGGCGTATTCGGGCAACCCGATGGGAATGACAGTGACCGGCAACTGCTTGCCTTGGTCGCCGTCGCCCAGTCCGGTCTCGCCGTGACAGGGAACGCAGCTTTTCTCGAAGATGGCTTTTCCGTTTTCGATATCTGGCGCAGCAGCGGGATACAGCGGACCCAATGTGGGCAATGGCGTCGGTGCAACGTATCCCGGCGGGGGAGTGACATCCGCTGCGAGGGTCATGTTACAGGCAGAAAGAAGAAGAGTTCCAAGGACTAAAATCAGGATGTGGCGTAATTTCATGAATTCCTCAGTTCGAGCACATTTTCAATGGAATGAACCATTGAAAATTATTTCAAAGATTTTCCACAAGAGGGACAGAAGTGATCCGTAACCAGCACGGGCTTTCCACATTTTGGGCAAAAACCAGCCGACTTGCTCTTGTGCTGTTTGCGGCGTGATGCGATCATGGCTTCGATGTCATCATCGTTGACTTCGATGACCTGCATCGCGGAGTCGGCGCGTTTGGCGGCGGCGGCTTTTTCGATGCGCGCTTCAGCATTCGCTCCAGCGGTGGAGGCGGGCGCGATCTCATCCAACTGACGGAGAATGTCCGCGCCTCGTTGCAGCAAGGCTGAGCGTTGTTCGGGATAATCCTCGGTGGGAATCTTGCCGAGTTTGAAGTCGAAATCCAATTCCTGCAGCGAGTTGATGACGCGGTCGCGTTCGGCCTTCAGCGATGAAATTTCATGTGATTGATCTGTAGCCATGCGCCGTCCGCGTTGGGTGAGGGGCGCGTACAAATACACACCGACAACGACCAGCACTGCCAGGACTAGAAAAATTGAACCTAATTCCATGTCTCCACCTTTTAAGGAAGTTTTTGCTCAATGATGGATGTGATCTCATCCACCGAGAGGAAGGGACCCACTTTGACGTAGTACAAAACTCCATCGGGGTCGATGAAATACGTCTCAGGTACGCCGCGGATGCGGAACAACTGCGAAATGCGCGTGCCCATATCCGGTCCGTTGTAATAAGTAATGCCGAACTTCTTTAAGTACGCGCGCGCTTCCGGCTCGGTATCCACATAGTCCGCGCCGAGGAAGACGACCTTTCCGCTGTCTTCGTACATCTTCCAGGCTTCTTCCAATTCGGCGGCTTCCTGCTCGCAGGGTTTGCACCATGAAGCCCAGAAGTTCAACACCACCAGCTTACCGCGGAAATCGGAAAGCTTCACTTCGCTTTGACCTTCATATTCATATCCGCTGAACAGAGGCAGAGTGAAATCGGGAATCTGATCGCCTGGCTGCACAGTCCCTTGCTGGCGCTTGTTGAGGATCACTCCCACCAGCACAAGCAGGGCGGCAATAAATGCCCAAATCACGATCTGTACCCACAAGGATACGCCGCGCTTTGGGGTCGTTGTTTCAGTCATGACATTCTCCAGAGAAGACCTGACAGATTCATAAACCTGTCAGGTCGGGGATGTTACTTACGATTCTTCAATTCTTCTTCGAGACGCGCAATATACGGGTCTTTATCAGACGCTTCGCCCGCTTCCTCGCTTGGACTTGAAGCTGTTTCCACAGCTTTGGGTTTGGTCCACGCCTGGAATGAGCGGAAGAGGATGAACGCACCTGCCAGGATGAACATGGGCGGCAGAATGTACACCAGCCAGTTAAGACCTGTGCGCGGAGGCTCTGCCAGTACACGTGCGCCGTAGTTATCGACAAAATACTGCTTGATCTCTTCCTCGGTCTTGCCTTCGGAGAGCTGCAAGCGAATCAGCTCGCGCCACTGACGACACGCCTCAGTCGGGCAGACATCCAACGGCGTGTTCTCACACACCGGGCAATACAACTGCTTGGCAATCGCATTGACCTCGTCGTCGGTGGGCATGTCGTCTTGAGCGAAAACAGTTGTCGCAGCAGTGAAAAACAGCACGGTCAGAAGCGAAGCGAAAAATACGGCTCGCAACGTTTTGTTGAGGTTCAACTTCATCATGAGCTTAATCCGCTGCGCTGGCTTGACGATTGTCGCGGGTGACCTTGCGGCGTACGGCTTCGTCTGCGGGGTCGCGTTCGGGCCAAGCGGCGAAGATCAAACCGAGCAGGAAGGTGATGCTGCCAAGCCACAGCCAGTTGACCAGCGGGTTGACGTAGATCTTGAACGTCGCGCCGATGGAGGAGACGGGCTGCCAATCCACCAACAAAATGTAGAGGTCATCGCGCAACGTCGAGCGTTGACCGGGGATGGTCATGTTTTGCTGTGAGTCGAAATAATAGTCGATGCGCGGATACAACTGACCAAGATAAACGCCATTCTCGTAAATATCGACCACGGCGCGGGTGTAATTCACGCCTTCGCCGGGGCTATCCCACGAAGCGAGTTCGCGATATTCAACCGTGTAATCGCCAAGGTTCAATGCCTCGCCAGCCGCCACTGTCCCCTGTGTTTCGGTCTGGAAGATTTCAATGCCGAGGATGCCAATTGCCATCAACGCCATGCTGATATGAATGATGTAACCACCATAGCGTCGGTGATTGCGTCCCATCAAACGGCCTAATGCGACGAAGAAATTCTCGTTCTGCGCTTTTTGTCGTGCGCGTGCGCCGCGCCAGAATTCATGTCCAGTGGCGAAGAGGATCAACGCAACCAGGAAGAAGCCGAGCAAGGCGTAGAAGTTTTGAGTGTAGGTGACGAACAGAATGACGGTCACGATTACTGCCGCCAGCGCGGATTTCCACAAAGCGCGTCCAAGAGTCTGGACCGTGGAGTGTCCCCACGCTGAGAGCGGAGCCACCGCCATCAGGAAGAGCAGACCTGCAAAAAGCGGACCTGTGGCGCGTTCATAATATGGAGGTCCGACCGTGATCTTTTGGTTGGTCAACAACTCGGAGATCAACGGTGAGATCACACCCCAGAAACAGACCACGAGGATGCTCATGAACAACAGGTTGTTGAGCAGGAAGAGCGCCTCGCGCGAGAGCATGGATTTCATCTCGGTTTCGCTCTTCAACTCGGGCCAACGCTTGATGAGCAAGGCAATGGAAGAGACCAACGTCAACGTGACGAAGCCCATGAAGAACGGACCGATGGGGCTGTTGGCAAATGAGTGAACGGAAGACAACACACCAGAACGGGTGAGGAACGTTCCAAAGATGACCAGCGAATAGGTCAGGATGACGAGGATCATGTTCCAGTGTTTCAACATGCCGCGCTTTTCCTGAATCATTACGGAGTGGAGCAAGGCAGTACCCGTCAGCCAGGGCATGAACGCGGCGATTTCAACCGGGTCCCAGCCCCAATAACCGCCCCAGCCGAGCACATCATACGCCCAACGTCCGCCGAGGACGAGACCCAGCGAGAGGAACAGCCACGCCCACAACGACCAGCGACGGGTGATGCGTGTCCAGCGGTCGTCGGTGCGGCCGGTGATGAGCGCCGCCATCGCAAAGGCGTAGGGGATGACGTACGCCACAAAGCCGAGATAAAGCATTGGGGGATGGATGATCATTCCCGGGTGGCGCAGAAGCGGATTCAATCCCTGCCCATCATTTGGCGTGAAGATGGTCGCACTCGCCGCAGGCTTGAACATGCTCGGTTCGACGTTCCCATTGACCAGCCAGAAGCGGGTGAAGGGATTCTCGAAGACCACGATCATGCCGAGGAAGAACGTCAGCGTGATGGAAGAGACGACAATAACCCACGGCAGGAATTCCGCATCGCGGTCCCATTTGCGCAGCGTCACCGCGGAGGTGAAGACTGCCAGCAACCAAGACCAGAAGACGAGCGACCCGGCCTGTCCGCCCCACCACGCTGTGACCTTTAAATAAGTCGGCATGCTGCGGCTGGTTACTTCGTAGACGAACGAGACCTCGAAGTGATTGTTGATCAACAGGTATATTAAAGTAAGCGAGGAAATCGTAATGAGCGGGAACGTCAGCAATTGCGCGCGTCGCGCACTTTCCACCAGCGCGCTGGACTTGCTCCTCACACCGTAGAACGCTGCGATGCCGCTGTAGATCGTCACAACAAAGCTGACCAATAAAACGCCATATCCAAATTCTGCAAGCATAATCTATTCCTTTATTCCGTCTCCACAGGAGGAGATGGGGAGGGGGATGAAACAAAACCTGACGGGTATAACACCCATCAGGCTATTTGGTTAGTTGCCAGAGGCTTGTTCGGGTACACCCTCTTCGTATCGAGTGGGACACTTCAACAGCAATTCCTCGGCATAGAAGATACCATCCTCGCCAAGTTTGCCGGTTACGATTGCCTGCGCTTCACTGCGGAGCAGATCCGGTTTGGGACCCACATACACAATCGTGATGCGCTCGAGTGAGGGATCATGCACAGCCTGGTAAAGGACTTCCGCCAGCCCGCCCTGCGCCTCGATCTCTTTATTATCGCCGGTGACGTGCGCGATATCAAAGGTCAGGGTCAACGTGTTCGGGTCATACTGAACCGTATCGCCGATCACTGCCCCAGAAAGCCGCAGACTTTTCCCTACCGCAGCCTGACCTTCTGCCTTCACTTCGTTCACAGTCATGAAATATTCCGCGCTTGCTTGAGTCGATGAAGCGATGAGATAGACCACCGCCGACAAAATCAGCAAACCGCCAAGGATGAATTTTGTTCGTTGCATTGTGCCTCCAAGGTTTTTTATAAGTGCCAAATGGAACAATATAAGTCCATTTTACATATTGAGATTAAATGTGTCTGAGTTTTAAGCTCTGATGGATGTCACTAAATCAACCTGACATTGTCCTATTTGAACATGACGCTTAGCGCCCGTCAATTGTTTGATGGTATAGTTGGCAAAATTCATGGAGTAACTACAATGCGATTTCGTCTTACCCTGCTCGTATTTTTATTACTAGGATTGTTAATAAGCCCACCCTTACATGTAAACGCCGCGCCTCATGCTGACGTTTCAGAGGATCGCGCGACGTTAGAGTTTCCCAACACCGCAACCTTCTCCGCCACCCTCAAAGCGGATGCCGCCATTGTCTCAGTCATTTTGGAATATGGGAACGACCAATTGACCTGCGGCGAAGTGACTGCCAAAGCCTTTCCCGAATTTACGCCAGATACTTCTGTGGACGTCTCATGGACGTGGGACATGCGTCAGAGCGGATCGCTCCCACCGGGGGCAAATATCTGGTGGCGCTGGCGCTATGTCGACGAGTCTGGAAGCGAATTTGTCAGCGAGATACAAAACATCACCTGGTTGGATGATGTCCACGATTGGCAAACCGTCTCCAATGCCGACATCCGCTTGCATTACTATGGCAAAAACGAAGACTTTGCCATAACCATGCTTGAAGCGGGCGAGGAAGGTCTGCGCCGCAACCGCGAACAGGCAGGCATGACGCTCGATGCCCCTGTGGATATTTTTGTTTACCCCAACTACGATGACATGCGTGATGCGGTTTTGTACGAACCCGCATGGACAGGCGGGCAGGCCTATTCCGATTTTAATGTCATCATCATGGGGCTTTCCGGTTCAGACTCAACCTGGGATAAAAATACTGTCATCCACGAGTTGACCCACATCCTTGTGGGACGTAATGCCTTCTCCTGCATGGGGACGCGTCCCGGCTGGCTGGAAGAGGGTCTTGCCATGTATAGCGAAGGCGAATTGGATTCAGGAATGCAAGGCTTGTTGGATTCTGCCATCCGCTCGAATAATTTGATTACGTTACGTTCGTTGAATGGCGGCTTCTCTGAATTGCCGGAGAAAGCCAATCTTTCTTACAGCCAATCATACAGCGTGGTGAAGTTCATGATCGAAACCTATGGCAGGGAAGAAATGTCTGACCTGCTGGACGCCCTGAGCGAAGCAAAGCCAATCGACGATGCCCTGCTCGAAGTCTATGGCTTTGACACGGACGGGCTCGACTCGGCGTGGCGCGAATCGGTGGGCGCCGCTCCGCTTTTGGTGGCGCAGGCGACGGCCATGCCAACGCCAACCTATGTGCCAACCTATGTTCCCATCTCTGGTGTGCCGTTGGCCGTCACACCGACTCCGTATGTGATTCCGACCTCTTCCTTTGAACAAAGCGACTCTCAACCTATTCGCTCTGGTCCGCCCATTTTGTTGACTGTGGCCTTGGCTTGTCTCTGTTTGGTATTCCTGATCATTATCGGTGTCATTGTGCTTGGCGTTGTGCTTCGCAGAGGAAATGCCAAAGGAGGCAATCATGGCTAAATTTAATTTCTGGAGTCGTATGGCTCGCAGTTCCCGCAAGATCATTTTTAGTTTTAGTGTGTTGGCGATCTTATCGTCCTTGCTTTTGAGCGCCAGTGTGCCAGGTGTGTTGGCATTGCAGATCGGCATTCCGCTCGATCAGGCGATTGTCTACAATGGCGGCGAATCGGCCAACCTGCGGGATTATGATCCCGCCACCACCTATAGCTCTGGCGATAAACTCGTCTTCAGTGGGCTCGTCTCGCTTGATCCGCATCTCAACCTCGCCCCTGACCTCGCCGAAACTTGGGAAGTCAGCGCGGATGGGACAGTCTACACCTTCCACATTCGCGCGAATGCAAAATTCCATGATGGGCGTGATGTCACGGCTCAGGATGTGGTCTTTTCATGGGAGCGCGCCGCCGGTCCAGACCTCGCGTCGGATACGGTGCTGACGTATTTGGGCGATATCGTCGGCGTGCGTGAGATGGTCAATGGCGAAGCGGACTCTATCAGCGGGTTGAAAGTCATCGACGAGAAAACACTTCAAGTTACGATCGATGCGCCCAAGCCGTACTTCATCATGAAACTTACTTTTCCCACCGCTTTTATTGTGGACGAGAATAACGTCTCGGCTGGTGAGGAATGGGTGCTTCAACCGAATGGGACGGGACCCTATAAGTTAACCGAGTGGCGTTCCTACGAATATATTCTTTATGAAGCCAATCAGGATTTTTATTTGGGTGCGCCGTCCATTCCGTATGTAGTCGTCAAGTTGTATGCAGGTGACGATGTGCGCCTCTTTGAGACCGGGGAAGTGGATGTGGCTTCTGTGAGCTTGTACTCGGCTGAACGCATGCTCGACCCAACAGAGCCGTTGAATGCCAATCTCGTCACCGGCGTGGATCTTTGCACAAGTTACGTGGTCTTCGATACCACGCGTCCGCCGTTCGATGACGTCAACGTGCGGAAAGCCTTTAGCATGGCATTTGATCGTCAGCGTTATATTGACGTGTTGTATCGCGGACTGGCGTTACCCGCGGAAGGAATCTATCCGCCTGGCTTGCCCGGTTTCAGCTATGACCTTGAAGGCTTGCCCTATGATCCCGCGCAGGCGCGTGAATTGCTTCGGCAATCCAAATATGGCGGACCCGAAGGCTTGCCCGAAATCGTGTACACCAATGCCGGCGTTGGCAGTTATGTTGGCAGCAATGTCGCCGCGTTGGCTGAGATGTGGGAACAGAATCTTGGCGTGACCATCAAGGTCGAGAACATCGATTACAACTTTTACTACGAACAGGTTTTTTCGGGCAACCACGGTCAGATCTTTGACGGCGGCTGGTGCGCCGATTACCCCGACCCCGAAAATTTTGCAGACGTGCTCTTCCACAGCGGCTCAAGCCAAAATCATGGTGACTACTCCAACTCTGAGTTGGATACCCTGCTCGAAGCCGCGCGCATCGAACGCGACGTGACGAAACGCATCGAAATGTATCAGCAAGCCGAACGCATGATCGTGGATGAAGCCCCTGTGCTCTTTACCGTACATTCCCTTTCGTTTCAACTCGTCCAGCCGTATGTGAAGGGATTTATCTACACCCCAATCTCGATTCCGCAGGAACGTTATATGTGGCTGGAAGGGAAATAGACGCTGGTCTATGGGCGGGCCTGTACTGCGAACTCCACCGCCTCAATGACTCCGCCGAGGCTGGAGACGACAAACTCAAAGCGCATCGACCCTCCAGGTTGGAGCGCTCCGCCTTCCCAGCGTTTCACGCCAACCACAGTTCCATTTTCATCGTACGCCACCGCCGCGACCCAGACCTGGTTCGCGGCGTTTGATTCGGCTGGCAAGATCACCAATCCGCTCACATGCGCAGACTTGCCGTCCCAGTCAATTTGTGCGACGGTGTTATTAAGTGTAGCGGGCAGATAACGCGAAGCGCCTCCGTACATGGCGCTCAGCAGTTGGATCTGCGGAGTCACATCCGCGGATGTGTTTGGGAAGTAGGCATACACTGGCAGAGATGAATTCGGTTCAATGACATCCAATATTGGGAAGGTGGTCTGGCTGGCTACGGGGTTGTTGTCTTTGTCTAACAGCGTGATTTGCGCAGAAATATTTTCCAATAAATCTGCGCTGTTATTTTGGATGAGTGCAAAGCACCACACGCCAGAGTCCGCTGACGGGTGGCACACGGCTTGGGTGACAGGAGCAGGTACGGGCGTCGGCGTCGATGCGGCGGCGAGTTGGGCAGATGGGTCTGGGATGAAAACCGTCTGCCCGATGGTGAGCGCATTCGGATTTAAATCCGGGTTCGCCGCGAGTAGATCTGATTGCGAGATGTTGAATTTTTCGGCAATTTCGCTGATCGTGTCACCTGATTCAATGACGTACACTTGCATGGTGCTGGTGGGCTGGGGCGTCTCGACGATGATGAGCACGTTTGGGGTGTTGGTTGCGATGGGCGTACCGGTAAGGTAGGGTTGAAGTGGGTCGTCTGTGGTGTGGGTGGGGGAACCCGGCGCGGGTGTTGGTTGACATGCGGTCAGCAGTAAACTGCAAAGAAGCAATAGTTTTCGCATGAGATGATTATAATAGGCACGATAAATAAAATTTTGGAGGAACAATGAAGTATCGTCATCTGGGTAGGACGGGGATTCGAGTCAGTGAACTGTCGTTTGGCTCGTGGGTCACGTTTCATAATCAGGCGGGTGTGGAATCTGCTGTAGAGATGATGGCGGCGGCGTATGACCACGGCGTGAATTTCTTCGATAACGCGGAAGTCTATGCGAGCGGCAAGTCGGAAGAGGTGATGGGAGATGCGCTCAAGACGTTGAAATGGCGCCGCAGCAGTTATCTGGTTTCCACCAAGATCTATTGGGGTTTGCATGACGGTGTGAACGAGAAGAATACGCTCAATCGCAAGCGTCTGATCGAGGGTATCAACGGTTCATTGGAACGCCTGCAATTGGATTATGTCGATCTGCTCTACTGTCATCGCCCCGACGCGACTACGCCCATCGAAGAAACTGTCTGGGCGATGCACAACATCATCGAATGGGGCAAGGCATTGTATTGGGGTACGTCTGAGTGGGCGGCTTCGGAGATTATCGAAGCGCTTCAGATTGCAGAACGTCATCACCTGCACAAACCAGTCGTCGAACAGCCACAGTACAACCTGTTCGAACGCAAACGCCTCGAAGGCGATTATGTCCGCTTCTATAACGAATACGGCTATGGCACGACGACGTGGAGTCCGCTGGCTTCGGGATTACTCTCCGGTAAATATAACAAGGGCATTCCAAAGGATAGCCGCGGCGGACTCAAAGGTTATGAATGGCTGCATGACCGTCTGACCGACCAGGAAAGGCTGGCGAGAGTCGCAGCTTTGGAGCCGATCGCAAAGGAACTTGGCGGCACACTTTCCCAGTTGGCGATTGCCTGGTGTTTGAAGAATCCGTTCGTGAGTTCGGTCATCACCGGCGCGAGCCGCGTGGAACAAGTACACGAAAACCTGAAGGCTGGCGAGATCGCAGACAAGATCACGCCGGAAGTTATGGAACGCATCGATGCGATCTTTGGGGTGAAGAAGAAAGACGAAGACGACGATTAGGGGACGATGTCCCACAGAAAGAAAAAAATCTCCGAGGCAACAAAACCTCGGAGATTTTTTTTTCATATTTTCGAAAAATAATTTTCTTCCACGCTTTGCCAGGTCTCTTTGCGCAGCTTCATATATTTCGACAGCAGCGGATGGACTTTGGAAATATCATCATAAATTTTCTGCGCCACGCGGCGGATGGAAAAATGTGCATTTGACGCTGTCCGCAATTGGCAGAAGGCAAACGCTTCACGCAAGTTGAATTGCGCCAGCACACGGCGGTTGAATCCGTTGGGGACGATATATTGCGCGACATCAGGATTGAAAGCGTGAAGTTTTTCGTACATCTGATGAGCCGCTTCCATCGCCGCCTCATACTTGGACCCGATGCCTGCTTCCGTTATAAGTAGTGGAGTGGTGTACCCAAGCCTTGTCGTCAGGCGTTGCGGGGTTTGTGTCATCATGCGGTGACGTTTAAACTCGGCGTACGCGCCCTGATCCATGACGAGATCGAAGGTGTAGGTGGAGTATTCCAACTCGCGCAAGGGGATGTCATATTTGCCAAGCTTGCCGAGCAAAGTTTCAGCAAGCGCCTCGCGTTCCTTCTTCTTTAGCGATTTGACATGTGCGAGCGCATTGGCATAGGGGATTTCGTCAAAACGATATAAAGCAGCTGCGAGGATTTTCTTCTCGCCGTCCTTATCGTAATCAATCAAAGTGCACCAATCTGACTTTTGACCTTCGACCTTTGAGTCAATATTTGCAAGTTCCTTTGTTGTACCCATCACATACTCATTCGCATCGGCATACTTCACCAACGTTGGCGTTTCGGACTTGGAGACTTCTTTCAACTTTTCGCCGATCTGACGCACTTCTTCAAGTGGATGGGAGAGCATCTTGCGGATGGTCATTTCGATGACGCGCGCATTAGCAGTCATGCCGACGTTGGCATTGGCGGCGGCGGGTAAAAGGAAGCGACATCTGTCCACGTATTGTGAGCGGATGCGGCGGTCATAGGCTTCATCCGATTCATTTTCGCGGCGCGGAGCCCGCTCGATGATGAGATTCTTCACTGGGTCCAGCGATTCAGCATAGGTCGAGAAAAGGAGGCGCACGGTCGCGATGAATTCGTCGCGCAGGGGATGGTTATCCAATTCAGGGGGGATCGTAAAATCATCGGGTCCCCACTTTTGATAACGGGTGGATTTCTCGGTATAGGAGGCGAGGCGATTGCCTTCGATGACTTCGATGGCAACACGTGAGACGTTCTCGAAGGCAATGTGTAAAACAGCATGTTCGGCAACCGAGGCGTGACCGTAGCCTACGACCCATTTTTCATGAAATTGTGCCGACTTTTCGTCGCTGAGTTCTGCGGCGATCTCGCGGAAGGATTCGGGCGAGCGCGATGTTTTTGCGAATGCAACGGCGATGGTTTCGGGGCTGAGTTCACGCGGGGATAAAAGATAGATTTCTCGTTCTGGCATTAGGTTCTCCTGTTTTCATAAAAAAGCGACCAGCCCGTTCTGCGCTGATCGCTTCGATGATTTTACCCGAGGGCTCGCATTGGTCTGCCGCCGAGCAGATGCATGTGCAGGTGAAAAACCGTTTGCCCGGCCTCGGCTCCTGTGTTGACGACGAGGCGGTAACCGCTTTCGGAGACCCCTTCTTTTTCGGCAAGTTGTTTTGCCACTGCAAAGAGTTTTCCGATCAAAGCTTCATCATCCGGGATGACGAAGTTAACCGACTCAATGTGTTTGTTGGGTACGATCAAAATATGAGTCGGCGCGGCAGGGTTGATGTCGCGAAAGGCGGTCACATGCTCATCTTGGTAGACGTTGGTGCTGGGAATTTCGCCTTTGATGATCTTGCAAAAGATACAGTCAGACATGAAGAACCTCCTGGGTTATGGGGTGGGCATGGGCCCATATTCTTCTTCGCAAACGATCTCGTAATACTTGTGTTCGATTTCCTTGTTCGACATCGCATATTCGCCAGCGGACTTGCCTACTGCGCGGACAGCATCAATTGCCAGCAGCGCTTCATTCGGCGAGTAGGTTGGCAGCGTCATCAACGGATCATTGACCGAACCTTCAGGAAGGTAGTTTGGACGTTCGGGATCCACCAAATCTGCGAGCGGCACCCAATTGTACATGACCGGTCCGCGAGTGTTGTTGGTAAATCCAAGTTTGAAGCGCAGTTGTCGCGCCGCCTCCACGGGACGGATGCCGAATCCACCATTAGGCCAGACGATGGCGGTAGGCGTCTTCCCGAAATGATTTGCAAACCCATCCAATGAACCTTGTAATTCACGCGCAATAACCGTCTTCCCCGATTCGTCTGAGAGAACTACATCTGGAGAAACGCCGCGCACTTGATGATCGACAAAACCCGCATATTCCATTTCAAGGTTTTCACGCACAAGCGTTTCAGAAATTCCCGCTTCGCTGATCCAGCCGTTGGTCACGCTCCAACCCCAGGCGTCAAAATACTCGCGAAAGTTTTTATCGAAATATTCACCCGTCTGATTCCCATCCTGGATGAGATATACCGAACGGGATGGGATGGCGACATTCCTTTCCATGAACGCCTGTAACTGCCTGGTGTTGATCGCCTCGAATCCCTGTGCCCGAAGCTGATCCATCAAATCCAGGAATTCGACTACGTTGATGCTATCTGGCAGGTTGGCCGTGCCGCGATTGATATTTTTGAACAGGATCACCATCACCACGGTTCCGGGTTCGGCATTAAGTGGATTCCACTTATTGCGCAGATAGCGACAAGTCCCTTCTACGTATGTGTGAGGGGTATCTACTGGATTAAGCAGTGGAGTCTGAAAGGTCTCCGGCAATGCAGGGGCGGTTTGCACAGCTGTGCTCGTTTGCAAATCTGTGGCTTGAGAAGGAAGTTTAGCTTTGGTTTGTTCTACGCCAGCAGTAGCGGATTGTGGGAGCAGCTGACAGGAGACCAGAATAGAGACGATCAGCAGGATGACCATAAAGCGGGAACTTGCCTGCTTCATGGGAAATGACGATTTATTCATATGGATAAATTGTAAACCAGTTTTACACGTTAAGCCGTCATGACAAAACTGTCATGACGGCTTTGACTGTATGGATTTTCCTTTTTATGGGTTGGTCGGAAGCGCACCGTAAGTGGGAGCGCAGACGATGTCGTAGTATTCCAGCTCGATGGCTTTGTTCTGTTCAGCATAGGCGGTGGCTTCGTCTCCGAGAGCGATGACGGTGCCGATCTGTTCACCCGCGCTGATGTCCATATAGCGCGGCAAGGTCATGAGCGGATTGCCTGCGGGGGTCTCTGGGATCGCAAGGGGATTGGAGGCATTGAAGGTATCTGCCTGCGGAACCCAGTTATACATGACCGGTCCACGCGGATTGACGGTAAAGCCGAGCTTGTAACCCAAGTCTGTCCCGATTTCAACGGCGCGTTTGGAGAATCCGCCGCCAGGCCAGATGTAGGCGATGGGTGTCTTGTTGAAATATTTTTGGAAGGTGGTGATGACCCCACTCATTTCCGACATAATAAAATCGTCGGCTGAACTGTCGCTGATGGGAATGTTGTGGATGTAGCCGTGGGCTTGGTAATCCACCCAGCCTTCGGCGGAGAGGGCGGCGTTTTCAGCCCAGAGATCGGCGCGTTCATCCAAGCCGATGTAGGCATTCACGACGGGCCAGCCCCAATCTTCATAATAGTCGCGGAAATGGTCATCATATTTGGAGGTGTTGGCGCGGTCATCGATGATGAACAAAACAGATCGTGGCGGGATCTTGGCATTGTCATACATAAAATCAA
>JAHDWC010000007.1 GCA_023382575.1 Anaerolineales bacterium | reverse complement strand
ATTTTTGACATTGCCGAACAGGTTGGTTTAGATTATTGGACGGTCCGCGATTATGTGGAAAAATTCCGCGCGAAGGGCTTTGTGAATCCGCTGCCGATTCCGTTTGAGGGACAGACCCAATAAGAGCCGCAGAATAATCATAGAAATTCACTGGACATAGATTCGGAATACCTATTTGGTTAAGATGTTTTAAATTTGGAGATTGATATGAAGAAGATAAACTTGTTAATTATCTTTATTCTAAGCGCTTGTTCTCTGTCTCCAATCCAGGAAACAGTCATTCCTGATCAAACCCTACCTGAAACTCCTATTATTCATCCATCAGTTGCGCCTACTGTCATAGTAACTCCAACTTGGGTTGGAAACTATGATGCGTTGATTGCTACTACATCTGCAATGCAAACACAAGCATCGTATTTCCCTAGGATTTGTGATAACTACAGCCCCAGTCGATATTCCCCAGATGGATTATGGCTCGAAGAGATGTGTTATAGCAAGGAAGATCAAGATTTGATTTTAACAATATCTAACAAAGAAACTGGGATCTTATGGGAGATGCTTTATCATGATTATCTGCCAGAGCTTGACTTTTTCCCTGACGGATATATGGCAGTTGTACATTGGTCAAATGATGGAAATTATGCCTATTTCTTCTCTAGCTTAGGTGGAGATGGCCATTATTGTTATGTGAAGGGTTGGGATAGTGGAGTTGGGTTATTCCAACTTAATTTGAAAAATGGCGCTGTGAACACTATTTTGCCTCCCAATACCACGTATTGGTGGTATGACTTTTCTTTCTCCCCAACGGACAAACGGCTTGTATATGGGGTACAAGGAAAAGATTTTTATATTCTTGATATGACGAATCGTAATCCTATTAGGGTTAATAAAGCAAAGGACTTTGATGAGGGTGGAGGAGTAGTATGGTCGAGTGATGGTTTGCAATATGTTTACTCAACAATAATTAGCGACTATGAAAACAGTATATATGCGACATCTGTTAGATTAGTTGATAGTCTAACAGGGCAAGAACAAATTCTACTTGAAGCTTCAAATGATTGTTACTCTGTTGAGAAGTGGGATAACGATCTGTTGTACATTGAGAGCGAGGCAGAGCGAGTAGTGTTTGAATATGATTTAGAGACAAAGAGAATTATCAATAAAAGCCAACCAAACCCATAGTCTTAATATTTATGGTAAATTCTGTGGACATGTCAAAAAAAGTAGTCGCCATCATTCAAGGACGTATGTCCTCCTCCCGTTTGCCGGGGAAAATTCTTGCCGATATCGGCGGGCAGCCGATGTTGAGTCGTGTGTATATCCGCACAGCCAGAGCGAAGACTCTTGATGAGGTTATCTTCGCCACGACGACAGACGCCTCTGACGACCCCGTAGCGGAGTACTGTGATTTCTCGGGTATTCCCTTCGCCCGCGGCAGTCTGTTCGATGTGCTAGACCGATACTATCAAGCCGCCAAAGAAGCCAAAGCGGATGTGGTCGTCCGCATCACAGCCGATTGCCCGGTCATCGACCCGGAGTTGATCGATAACGTGGTTAACACCCTGCTTGAAGATGAATACGACTTTGTCTGCAACCGCCTCCCGCCGCCGTGGACGAGAACTTACCCCATCGGCTTGGATGTGGAAGCCTGCACATTCAAGGTCTTGAAAAAAGCATGGAAAGAAGCCAAAGAACCCCAGCACCGTGAACACGCCATGCCATATTTTTACGAAGGTGTGCAGCTGACAAACGTCAATCGCCAACTACAAACCGGCATTTCCCCTCGCGGATATAATATCGCCCTCCTGCACCACACCACTGACTTTGGCGATTACCGCTGGACGGTGGATACACCTGAAGATCTTGAATTTATGCGCCAAGTCTATGCCCGCTTCGATGGACGCGATGATTTCACCTGGAAAGAAGTCCTGGATTTGGTTCACGACAATCCTGAACTTGCAAAAATCAATGCGAACGTCCAACATAAAACATTGAAAGACCTCGACGAACGAGCCACTGGTAACTGATTACTGTGTCACTGATTACTTTATTTTCCGCCCCCAAGCCTTTCACCGATCCGCACATTGCTATGATCCAGCGAAACGCCATCAAATCGTGGACGTTGTTGCCGGATGTCGAAGTCATTTTATTGGGCGAAGAGCAAGGTCTCGCCGAAGCCGCCAAAGAATTGGGTGTGAAGCACATTGCCAGTGTAGAATGCAACCCCAACGGCGTGCCGCTGATCTCGTCCATGTTCAAGTTGGCGCGCGAAAACTCAAACAGTGAATTGCTTTGCATCATCAACGCTGATATGGTCTTGATGCCTGATTTTGTTGAAGTTGCTCGTAGGTCACGCACATTGCGTGACAAATATGTGCTGCTTAGTCAACGCTGGGATTATGACATCACGTCACCAATCGACTTTGCTGAGGGGTGGCAGTCTCGGCTGAGAGAAGATGTCAGAAAACAGAACCAGCTTCATCGTCCCGCCGGAAGCGATTTTTTCCTCTTCCCCAAAAACTGTTACACCAATATTCCCAATTTCATTATTGGGCGTGCAGGCTGGGATAATTGGATGATCTACAAAGCCCGCAAAGAAAACTGGGCGGTCATCGATTGCACGCCCTCGGTGATGATCGTGCATCAAAATCACGATTATGCTCACCTGCCGGGTGGCAAGCCTCATTACGAGCATCCTGAAACGAATGAGAATATTCGGCTCGCTGGCGGACAGGCGAATGTGCGCTACACGATTTTGGATGCGACCCATCAACTCGTGGATGGTACACTTGCCCGCCCGAAGATGACGTCGTTGCGCTTCACACGTAAATTGGAGCTATTCCTGCGTACCCTGTTCTTTTTCCTTCCCGAAAATGTGATCGAGAACATCGCCCGCCCGAAGCGATGGCAAAAACGGATTCAAAAAATCGTAAATCGTAAATCGTAAATTGGAAATTGAAAATGCGAAAAGGTCAAAACCCTGCCAAGTTTGTCAAAGACGTTGCCCACCCTGAAAGAATTACGGTGGCGCTGTTGAACTACATCCCCTTTCTGAGCGGATTCTATGCCGAGACATTGGATGTGCTGAAAGTCAGTTTAGAGTCCATGCGCAAGGATGCGGGACTGCCATTTGACCTGATGATCTTCGACAATGGTTCCTGTGCAGAGGTGCGTGACTTTTTGATTCAGGAAAAAGAAGAGGGACGAATTCAATACTTGATTTTCTCTGAAAAAAATATGGGCAAGGGCGGCGCATGGAATGTGATGCTGGCAGGCGCGCCGGGTGAGATCATCGCTTACACCGATAGCGATGTGTTGTTTTCACCCAATTGGCTCTCACGCTCGGTGGAATTGCTTGAAAACTTCCCGAATGTTGGCATGGTGACGGCGCGTCCGTACCGCACTTCGCCGGAGTTGTACTCGTCCACGTTGGAGTGGGCGAAGAAGAACGCGACTTTGGATGAAGGTCAATTCATTCCGTGGGAAACTTTTTTGGAATTCAATCTCTCGCTTGGGCAGACCGAAGAAGAGAACGTAAAGGTCTATGCCGAGACGAGCGATTGGCGTATTCAATACAAAGGCGTGACGGCGCTGGCAGGCGCAAGTCACTGGCAGTTCACAGCGTATAAATCCACCTTGCAACAATTCCTGCCTTTCGACATGGACAAGCCCATGGGGCAAGTCCGTCAACTCGATAAACGTATGAACGATGCGGGCTTGTTGCGGCTGATGGTTTCCGATCCGCTGGCAATGAATATGTCTAATACGCTGGGGTATTTGCGCGGGGAACTAAAGAAAGAAGAAAGAAGAAAGAAGAAAATAGGGGTTGGAAAACGGGTTTTGGAATTGTCGCCGATCAAGAAGATGTTGCTGGCGGTCTATAACAAGATCTTCAGTTGGTATTATTCGTAGATCATTAACCGCCAAGAGCGCAAAGGACGCGAAGAAAAAACTTGGCGCTCTTGGCGTGCTTGGCGGTCCAAAAGGTTTCATGACAAAAAGAATCTTCATCTCTGCCGACCATGGCATGGCAATCATATATTTTCTTCAAAGCGATGTCGTTTCAACGCTGCTCGAGGCGGGCGTGGAAGTCGTCGTCCTCACCGATGACGACACTAAAGACAAAATCTCGCAGCGCTTTGCAAAGCCGGGGCTTACCTTCGAAGGCTTGCGATTAAAGCAAGCCAACGACTACGCAAAAAAAGTTAATCCGCGTCTCCAATCCCTGCTCATCTACCTGCGCCGCGTAGGCGGCTCGCGCCGCATCAACACCGAAGCCATGGACAGCCACGTGTGGGAAGTGTGGGGCGAAAACGGCTGGAAGTTCCGCCTCGGCATTTGGATTCCCTCCGCCATCATGCTTTTCTTCCTGAGGAATTTTGCCTGGGCGCGAAAACTTTTAGTGAAGATGCAAAACCGCTTCACCCCCAGGCCGGGAATTTATACCGACCTATTCGACAAATACCAACCCGACATGGTCATCGCCTCCACCCCCGGCTGGCGTATGGACCGCTACCTCCTGCGTGAGTCTGCCCGCCGTAGAATCCCGAATATGACTGTCATAGTCGGTTGGGACAATTCATCGTCATATAACGTTAGCGGCGCTGATGTGGGTTGGGCAACCTGCTGGTCTCAGTTGCAAAAAGATGAACTGGTCTACGGCTCAGACTGGAACCCGGAGCATGTCAACATTGGCGGCATCCCTTCGTATGATGGATATTTTCGAAAACAATGGCTCATGCCGCGGGATGAGTATTTCAAACTGCACAACCTCGACCTCGAACGCAAGTTGATTTCGTACGCCAGCAGTTTCGTCCACTTTGCGCCGAACTTCCCGAATATCGAAGCCTTGGCAAAGTTGGTTTCATCGGATGCTTTGGCAGAGCCTTCGCAGTTGTTGATTCGTTTGCACCCGAGCCATTTTCAGGACAAGCCGAAGATCTTTGCCGAAGAACGTCAACGCGTGTTTGACTTGGAAAAGAAATATCCGCATGTGCATGTGGTTCAACCTGTGGCACTTGGCGGCTCGCTCGGTTACTACGGTGGCGAAGACATGGACGAGAAATCGTCCATGATGGCGTATTCGGATGTGCTGGTAACCGTCTACTCAACCATGTTGGTAGAGACGGCAGTCCACGACACGCCGATGATTGCAGCGACGATTGACGTGCCGGGCGGGTGGAACAAACCAAATAAGTTTTCACTCTCTCTAAAAGAAATTGGCGATTGGCCAACACACAAACGCTTCCGTGAGGCGAAGGCGGGTAGGGTCGCTGCGGATGAAAAACAACTGCTCGAAGCGCTGAACCTCTATCTGCAAGACCGAAGCGTGGATTCCGTCGAACGGAAAAAATTCGTCGAGAATGAGATCACCTTTACGGATGCGTCATCCGGTAAACGGACGGCGGAGTTCATTTTGAAGGTTTTGAATTCTCAAAAATAATTTGACGATCTGGCGTACATCGAGAAATCTGTTTCATGGTAAAAATGGGTCTCGGAGAACCAATGAAACAGAAATTCCTGATTATCATATCCATTCTGGCGATTCTCGCCCTATCTGCTTGTGGAGGGGATGCGACACCAACTCTTAGCGTAGATGACATTGCCAATACTGCTGTCGCTGAAGCCTGGCTGATCATAACCCAGACGCAAGCGGCGTTGCCTACGTCTACGTTCACGCCTGTTCCGCCTACAGCTACGATTCAGCCCACAAATACGACTGCTCCTATTGAGATTCTGCCTACGCTTCCGCTTCCCACGGTAGCTGTAGTCGCCACCCCGACGTCGGAATGTAATCAGATTCCTCAGCCTGAGCCCAAAGGGACTTTAGTAAATGTCGAATTCTTTAATGAGTCGGGTGGCAGTGCGAACTTTTCCTTTGGGATGAATACGTCCAATGACAAGGGAGAATGTTATACCTACACGTACACACTTGGCAACAACGATATATTTCCCACCAAGGTGTTGGCGGGCTGCTATTGGGGCTATGCCTGGATTAATGGAGCCGAGCCTTCGGTTGCCCGCTCGGGTGACAGAATCTTATGTCTGACAGATGCCAATACCATTTACAAGGTTTTGATCACTTCTGAAAGAGTCGATTTCAAGTAGTTCATTCATGAACAAAGCTGGTTCGATGTTCCTATTTTATTTCTCGATTACGCTTGCCATTGCTTCCAGTGCGTTGTATCACTTTGTTGCCAAAAGTACGCCGGCCAACGTCAACTTTACAGTGTCACTCCTGGTGACGTATGCTGTCGCGTTTGTTGTCACCCTTTTTACTTTCTTTGCTTTTCCAACAAAAGATGTATTGGCAGAACTGAAACAACTGAACTGGGCGAGCATTGGGCTGGCAATTGCGGTTGTGGGTATCGAGTTCGGCTTTTTGCTCGTTTATCGCTCGGGTTGGAACTTGGGAATAGCCGCTGTGTTGGTCAATGTTGTCGCTTCGCTTATTCTGGTCCCCGTAGCGATTCTTGTGTTCAAAGATAAAATCTCCTGGATCAATATCGCTGGGATTTTCGTTTGTCTTGTTGGATTGGTAATGTTGAATTGGAAGAAGTAGATGGGAAATTCAATCTCTGAAGAGACAGTTACCCTTTATCGACCAACCGGGCGGAGAGAACTAGAACTTGTTGTTGCTAGTGGATACCGCCATTGGCCGCCACGGCTACCTGAACAACCAATCTTTTATCCAGTTACAAACGAAGAATATGCAAAAGAAATAACAATGAATTGGAATGTTCGTGCAGACGGTGTCGGTTATGTGACAAAATTTTTAGTCAGGAAAACTTTCATGGATCGCTACCCGATTCAAAAGGTTGGAAGTGCACATCATACTGAATGGTGGATTCCTGCTGAGGATTTAGAAAAACTCAATGATAATATCGTTGGTTTGATTGAAGTGATTGGAGAGTACACATAAATGGAGTTGCTTGACCGTCTTAAGAAATCTGCCCGCATTTTGCTCAAGGGCGAACAAAAAAAGAAAACGCGTAATCCCATTCCCGCCATTACACCTGAGGAATTGGCAGAGATCAAGCAATTTTTCCCGCGCGAAAAATTTTTTGTGATGGGCCATGCCCGCTCTGGCACAACATTGCTCATGCGCCTCCTGCGTTTGCATGGCAAAGTCCATTGCAACTATCAGGCGCATTTTTTTACGCGCAAGCCCATGCTCAAGTCGCTGGTGGATTCGCCCGAAGCTGAAGAATGGTTGACGCGCAAATCCAATAGATGGAATCATGGACGCGATCTTTCTCCGCTTGTTCTGCGTGCCGCCGCGGATTTCATCATGGAGCGTGACGCTGTTCGTGAAGGTAAATTTATTGTCGGCGATAAAAGCCCGTCTTCTACGATTCACGGTCAGGTTGTGCGCGACACGCATCTTCTCTATCCTGATGCGAAACTCATCTATATCGTCCGCGATGGGCGCGATGTTTTGGTCTCAGAACGCTTCCGCAATTTTGTGGAAGAATCCAAATTTTTGACATCCGAAGACAAACGCATCATATCGGACCTCAAAACTGATCCAACTCCATTCAGCGATGGACGCCGCTCGATCTTTACCGAAACGTCCATTCGCAATATTGCCAAACGCTGGTCAGATGACCTTAACGAGATCGATTCTGAAAGCAAGCGTTTGTATGGCGAAAATTACATCTCGCTACGTTATGAGGATATGCTTGCCCAACCATTTGCTGAAATCTCCCGCCTGTGGAAGTTCCTCGCCGTGAAAGAGATCGGCAAAACGCTGGAGAAACAATTGCTCGCGGAAATGTCCTCCAATCCGGATGAGGAATGGCAGGCGCAGCGTAATGAAGGCATTGCCTCCTTCCTCCCTAAGGGACAGGCGGGTAATTGGCGGCGGCTGTTCACGGAAAAGGATAAGACATTATTCAAGGAAGTTGCAGGTGATGTTTTGGTCAAGTGGGGATATGAGAAAGATAATAATTGGTAGATTCGTAGAGACGCGATATATCGCGTCCCTACATGATGTAAAAGGATGGAATTATGAAATATCTAATCGCTGGTCTCGGCTCTGTGGGACGACGTCACATGCGCAATCTGGTCGCACTGGGTGAAACAGATATTATCCTCTATCGCACGCACAAAGCGACATTGCCTGACGATGAATTGGCGGGCTACCCCGTTGAAACGGATCTGATAGAAGCCTTGAAAAAATACAAGCCAGATGCGGTCATTGTTTCAAACCCCACTTCGCTGCATTTGGACGTTGCCATCCCTGCCGCGGAAGCGGGCTGTGCGATTCTTTTGGAAAAACCCATTGCCGCTTCGATGGAGCGCGTGGATGTATTGCAAAAAACTGTACAGAAAAGGGGCTCAAAGGTGTTGGTGGCGTTCCAGTTCCGTTTTCATCCCGGTATGGTTAGGACCCGTGAATTAATCGAGAACGGCGAGATCGGACGTGTCGTTTCGGCAAGTGTTCACTTTGGTGAGTATTTGCCAGCCTGGCATCCGTGGGAGGATTATCGTCAGGGATATGCTGCGCGGTCTGATATGGGCGGCGGTGTGGTGGCGACTCAATGTCACTCGTTGGATTATCTGCCATGGTTGGTGGGGAAGAAGGTCGAAGCGGTTTGGGGCTTTGCTGACAAACTCAGCGACCTCGAAGTGACCGCGGATGATACGTCCAAGATCGGCTTGCGGTTTGAAGGTGGCGCATTGGGCAGTCTTCATCTTGATTACAACCAGCAACCGCCAGAACATGAATTTCGAATCATCGGCACAAATGGCACAATCAAGTGGAATCTTGCTGATGGGGCGGCACGGATTTACCGAACCGAGAAAAAAGATTGGGATGTCTTCCCATTGCCCGAAGGCTGGGAGCGCAATGTTATGTTCCAACAGCAGACGCAGCATTTCATTGATGTAGTGCATGGCAAGGTGGAACCGTCCTGTACGCTCGAAGATGGAGTTCAGGTACAAAAGATCATCTCGTCGGTGCATGAATCGCAGAAGACGGGAAAACTTATCAAGCTATGAAATGGAGCGGCGGAAATCCCGCCGCTTTTTTGTTGGTTTAATTTTCAGGGTAGTGAAATGTCGATGGCGGGGAACAGGTTTAGGGGAGGGTGAGGTGGAAACTTCCAAAATTCATTTGCTGAATTTTGGAGTATAATCAGCGCTTGTATGACAACCCAAATCCTGCTTGCAGGGTTTCTAATTCAATGGAGTAACAATGGCTAAAGCAAATCTTATTACCCCCTACGGTGGAAAATTGGTGGACTTGGTTGTGAAAGGCGCCGAGCGTGACGAGTTGATCGCGCGTGCGGGTCACCTGCCTTCGATCAAGATCACCATGCGCAACCTGTGTGACCTGGAACTGATCGCCACTGGCGGTTTTTCTCCGCTGACGACGTTCATGGGCAAGGCAGATTATGAACGTGTGCTGCGCGAAATGCGCCTTGCGGATGGAACGCTTTTCCCGCTTCCGATCACGCTGACGGCTGATCCGAAAGAACTGCCAACTGTCGGTGAGGAATTGGCGCTTCGCTCCGCCAACTTTGACTTGATCGCTGTGATGCGTCTCGACGAAGTCTATCACTGGGATGCCGAGACCGAAGCCGCGCTGGCATACGGCTCGACCGATACCAAGCACCCAATGGTCTCCGAAATGGGACGCTGGAACAAGGTCTGTATTTCCGGTCCGATGAAGGTGGTGAACCTTCCCAAATATTATGACTTTGTTGATCTGCGCCTTACCCCGGCTCAGGTGCGTGAGCGCCTCGAAAAGATGGGCAATGACAATGTCGTCGCGTTCCAGACGCGCAATCCTCTGCATCGTATTCATGAAGAATTGACCAAGCGCGCTGCCGCTCAGGTGAACGGTTCATTGATTGTTCATCCCGTGGTCGGTATGACCAAACCCGGCGACGTGGATCACTACACCCGCGTTCGCACGTATAAAGCGTTGGTCGATAATCACTACGATAAGAAAAGCACCATGCTGAGCCTGCTTCCGCTGGCGATGCGCATGGCAGGACCGAAGGAAGCGATTCTGCATGCCATCATCCGCCGCAATCATGGCGCGAATCACTTTATCGTTGGTCGCGATCATGCTGGACCCGGAAATGATTCCACGGGCAAACCGTTCTATGGTCCATATGATGCGCAGGAATTGATGAAGCAGTACGAGCATGAGATCGGCGTCAAGATGGTTCCGTTCGAAATGCTTGTCTATCTCCCCGACGAAGATCGCTACGTGGAAGAAAAGGATGTGCCGAAGGGCGCCAAGACCGCCAATATCTCCGGCACACAGGTGCGT
This sequence comes from Anaerolineales bacterium, assembly GCA_023382575.1. Lineage (GTDB taxonomy): Bacteria > Chloroflexota > Anaerolineae > Anaerolineales > Villigracilaceae > Villigracilis. The sequence continues at coordinate 40,480 of JAHDWC010000007.1, read as the reverse complement.
GACGAGTATCTCGCCAAGGGCAAGTTGCTTCCCGAATGGTTCACCCGCCCTGAAACCGCAGAAATTCTGCGCGAGATGTATCCTCCGCGCCACAAGCAGGGCTTTGGTATCTGGTTCACCGGCTTGAGCGGTTCCGGCAAATCTGCCACCACACAAGTCCTCACCACCTTGCTGCTCGAACGCGGACGCGAGACCGCCATCCTCGACGGCGATGTGGTCCGCACGCACCTTTCCAAAGGTCTCGGCTTCAGCAAAGAAGACCGCGATACCAATATCTTGCGCATCGGCTTCGTGGCAGGCGAAATTGTTCATGCCGGCGGCATCGTCATCTGCGCGGCCATCAGCCCTTACCGCGCCACCCGTGAAGAAGCTCGCAAGATGGTCGGTGAAAACTTCATCGAAGTTTACATGGACACGCCCGTCGAAGTCTGCGAACAGCGCGACGTGAAAGGTTTGTATGCCAAGGCACGTCAAGCCATGGCAGATGGCAAGCCGATGGGCTTCACCGGCGTCGATGATCCGTATGAGCCGCCCATCAATCCGGAGATTGCCCTCAAAGGCTACGACTCCACGCCTGAAGATAATGCCCGCATCATCATCAAGTATCTGGAAGAACAGGGTTTCCTGCTTCCGGTGAAGTAAATGTTATCAAGGTGACAGTTGCCGTTGAGGTGACTGTCACCTCCTTGTATGACCAAATCCCCGCTCGCTTCATTCTTAATCCTCGGTCTGCTTGCTCTTTCAGGGACCTTTCTCATCCTTTATGCGACTCCGCAAGGCATGGGACTCTTCGATGATTCCATTGCCTACATCGCTGGCGCAAGAAGCATCTTGGCAGGACAAGGTTATCGTGAAGCATGGCTCGCCTCGAATCAACCAGTCACGCATTTTCCGCCTGGGTTTTCATCGGTTCTCGCTCTCGTCGGCATCAGCGGACTTGATCCATTGCGAGGTACACGTTTTATCAATGCCTTGATTTTTGGCGCGAACGTGTTCATGCTCGGACTCATCGGCTGGCGCATGACCAAATCTAAAACGTCGGGATTTTTGCTCGCGCTTCTGATTCTGTTAAACGGACAACTCTTCCGAGTCCATACCACCGCCATGAGCGAGCCGCTGTACATCTTTTTTACGCTCGCAGCGTTTTTGGCATTTTCACAATATTTTGCAAGTGAAGAAAAGAACTCCATAAAGTTCTTATTGCTTGCCTCGGTTCTCACCGCCTTCGCCTACCTGACCCGCTATGCTGGTCTTGCCCTCCTCGCTACATTTCTCGTCTCACTTTTTATTCTTCACCCCACTTGGAAGCAGCGTCTGACCAGTGCAGGTATCTTTCTCGCGGGATTCATTCCCTTCGCCCTTGCATGGAGCATCCGCAACCGTTTGCTCGCGGACAATGCCACCAACCGAACACTCGTTTATCATCCCATCACAACAGAGAACATCCAATTGGGAATTTCGAATTTCTCAACCTTCCTTCTTCCCATTGAAGTGTGGCGGCGCGAACTTATCAAGATTCCTAACTTATTTTCAATTGTTCTTGGCATTATTGTTCTTACTTTGCTCATTTGGGTTCTTTCCAAAGGCTTGAAAAGATTCTTCAAACCTGAAACGGAAACACCCGAAGTTTTATCCTTCATCAGCACACTTTACATCTTTGGCTATCTGGCTTCCATCATTTCTTCGATGACTTTCTTTGATGCCAGTACCAAATTTCAGCTCCGCATCGTCGCGCCGATTTATGTCAGTTTGCTTATTATGCTGGTTTATCTCGGCTGCTGGCTTTGGCAAAAACAAAAAACAATCACAGTCATACTTTCTTTAATTATTTTTTTACTTTCAGCTTATGGCTTCTCAAACGAATTGATTCAACTTCGCAGGGGCGGGCAGGGATACGCATCTTTCCAATGGTTTGACTCCGAAGCGATGAAATTTCTCGATAAGCTTCCCGAAGGCACACGCATTTACTCCAACGAGACAGCGGCTGTTTATCTTTACACGAATCGTCCAGGCTATGTTTTGCCCGACCTCATTGACCCGGTCACTGGCTTGCCGCGCGGACGTTTCGATGAGGGCGTTGCCGAACTACAAGCCGATGTGCTTTCAGAGAATGCTGCCTTGGCGTTGTTCGATGTCGATTCGCATGACGAAGAAGTACAATCGGTTTATCAAATTCTCGCCGATGGGTTGTATCTCGCATTCAACGGACAAGGCGATAAAATCTACACTGCATTTCCATAGAGGACCTATGACCATTTTCGATAAATTTAATTTGAAAGACCGCGTGGCTGTCGTTACAGGCGGCGGCGGACAATTGGGATTTGAATTTTGCAAAACCCTCGTCGAAGCCGGAGCCGCCGTCGTTGCCGCAGATTTGAATATGGATTTTGCTTCCAAGACTGCGACACGACTCAAGGAGTCCGGTTATGAGGCGATGGCGTTTCCCCTCGATGTGACCCGCATCGAATCGACCCGCGAGCTGGTCGCTGAAACCGTCAAGCAGTTTGGCCGCCTCGACATTCTCGTCAACTCTGCGGCGCTTGACCCGAAGTTCGATCCCGACGCCGCGACCAAAGGCATCGCCCCCGGCGCCTTTGAAGATTATCCTCTCGCGGACTGGCAAGCTGCCCTCAACGTCAACTTGACCGGCATGTTCCTCACCACCCAAGCTTGCGTCAAACAGATGATCGCACAAGGCAAAAAGGGCAGCATCATCAACATCTGCTCGACCTATGGCTTGAACGGACCCGACCAACGCATCTACATCAAAGACGGCAAACGTGTGGCGTTCAAACCTGTGTATTACACAACGACCAAAGCCGGTGTGATGGGATTCACCAAATATCTTGCCGCGTATTATGCTGAGACAGAAATTCGCGTCAACGCACTCACGCCCGGCGGCGTGTACAACAACCATGAAGAATATTTCGTCAAGAACTACTCTGCCAAGACCATTCTTGGTCGCATGGCGAAGAAGGACGAAATGAACGGTGCCTTATTATTCCTCGCTTCAGAAGCCTCTTCTTACATGACGGGAAATAATGTCATTGTAGATGGCGGTTGGACAGCTTGGTAAAGCGATAGCTGATAGTTGCGTATGACAGAAATCCTCGCTCTCATCCCTGCGCGCGGCGGCTCGAAAGGTATTCCGCGCAAGAACATCCGCTCGTTTGCGGGGTATCCGCTGATCGCGTGGAGCATTGCTGCGGCGAAACAGTCCGAGTTGGTGACGCGCGTCATCGTTTCGACGGATGATGAAGAGATCGCCGCTGTCGCTCGCGAATGGGGAGCCGAAACGCCGTTTGTCCGCCCGGCTGAATTGGCACAGGACAAGACCACAGACCTGCCAGTCTTTGAGCATGCGCTCAAATGGTTTGAAGATGTGGAAGGCTATCATCCCGATCTGGTGGTGCAATTGCGTCCCACTTCGCCTATCCGTCCGAAGACCATGGTGGATGATGCCATCCGCATTTTGTTACATCATGATGATGCGGACTGTGTGCGCGGCGTGGTTCCGGCTGGACAAAATCCGTTCAAGATGTGGCGCTTCGATGGGGACGATAAGCCTCTACGTCCCTTGCTGGATGTGCCCGGCATTCCCGAACCTTATAATGCGCCACGTCAGATCCTGCCGCCGGTTTTCTGGCAAACGGGACATATTGACGTCATCCGCGTTTCGACGATTGCCAACAAGAATTCGTTGACGGGTGATGTCATCTATCCGTTATTGATCGACCCGAAATATACAGTGGATATTGACACGCTGGCAGATTGGGCGAAGTATGAAGCCGTCGTTTATGGTGGGCTGGAAGCCATCTCACCGGGACGTGGTCATCGCCCCATGCCTGAGAATGTGAAGATGATCATCAGCGACTTCGATGGCGTGGTGACGGATAACCTCGTGTTGACCGATGAGAACGGAAAGGAAACGGTCAGCGCTTCACGCAGCGACAGTATGCACATCAAAACCCTGCGCGAAAAAGGCGTGGAGGTGATGATCCTCTCGTCGGAGCCGAATCCAGTCGTCAAGGCGCGGGCGAAAAAGATGGGGGTGGAGGCAATTCATGGGGTCGGGATGCAGGATAAGGGTAGAGTGATGCGCGAAGTCCTCGAGCAGAAGAAGGTTCGAGCGGAGGATGTCATCTATATCGGCAATGACCTCAATGACCTGCCTTGTTTTGAGATTGCGGGCTGGTCGGTGGCTGTGGCAGATGCGTATCCTGAAGTCATCCGCGCCGCAGATTATGTATTGACCAAACCGGGTGGGCGGGGGGCTATCCGCGAGTTGTGTGAATTGGTTTTGAAACATTTGGCTCTAAAGGAGAATTAAATGGCTCGTGAAATCAAAATGGGAAAACGAATGGTGGGCGACGGTCATCCTGCGTATGTGATCGCGGAGATCGGCATCAACCATAACGGTGACCTTGATATTGCAAAGAAAATCATCGATGCGGCCGTACATGCTGGCGCGGATGCGGTCAAGTTCCAGAAGCGCACGCCCGAAGTATGTACGCCTCCCGACCAACAGAAGCAGATGCGTGAAACCCCGTGGGGATATATCACCTATTTGGATTATCGCTATAAGGTCGAATTCAATGAAGAGCAGTACCGCGAGATCGACCGCTACTGTAAGGAAAAAGGAATCGACTGGATGGTCTCGGTCTGGGATGAGCCTTCGGTGGATTTCATGGAAAAGTTTGAGACGCCCGCTTATAAAGTTCCTTCCGCCTCGTTGACCGACCATACTTTGTTGAAGTATGTCCGGCAGACGGGCAAGCCGGTGATCATTTCCACGGGCATGTCTACCATGGAGCAGATCCATCAAGGTGTGAATGCTGTGGGTGAAGATAACCTCATCATCATGCACTGTACCAGTACGTATCCGTGTGAGCCGGAAGAGTTGAATCTCAAGATGATCGAAACCCTGCGCAATGAATTTCCCAAGAATCCCATCGGGTATTCCGGTCATGAAGTGGGTCTCGTCCCTTCGGCGGTGGCGGTGGCATTGGGCGCTTGCTCGGTGGAACGTCACATCACATTGGATCGCGCCATGTGGGGCAGTGACCAGGCAGCATCCGTTGAACCGGGTGGGTTTGAGCGTCTCGTGAAATACATCCGCGTGACAGAAGCGGGCTTGGGCGATGGCGTGAAGAAAGTCTACGAATCCGAAAAGGGTTCGATGAAGAAACTTCGCCGCGTGGTGAATGAATAAAGTTTTAGTAGGGGCGACTCGCGAGTCGCCCCTACAGGTTTGAACATGGGAATTAAACAAAACCTTCGTCGTACGCTCCGCCCTTATGGGAAAACCGCTCAAGCCATGGCAAGATGGAAGCGCCTGTCTTTCCATGATGCGCCGCCCATCTTTGGCAACTCCAAGCCTAAGAGCGGATCCCATTTGCTGCTTCAAATTCTCAATGGCTTTACACAGATCATGCCGTACAAGTATGTGGATGCCGACCCGATACGAACGGTCAAATACGAAGGCGGGCGGCGTGATGCCAAAGATATTGCCACAGACTTGAAGAAGGTTCCTCAAGGTGTTATCGGCTGGGGCTATGTGGAAGCGTCGCCGGAGAATGTGGCGGTGTTGTGTCAGCCCAATCGCGTCAATTATTTTATCTATCGCGACCCACGGGATATGTTGGTTTCGCAAGTCTTCTTTGCTACTGACATGCACGAAGAACATGGAATGCACGCGTACTATAATTCCCTGCCCGATTTTGGCGCGAGGCTGAAAGTAGCCATCGCTGGTATTGAAAAAGATGGACTAAAGATGGTCAGCGTCAGGCAGAGATATGAAGGCGTCTTTCAATGGCTGGAACAAAAACATGTGATGTGCCTGCGCTTCGAAGACCTGATCAACAACCGCGATGTGACGTTGCTTGCCATGCTTGATGAAGTGGAAAAGACCGGTTACAAAATTCCAACTCTGCGAGAAAAAGCATTGTCCATTTTGGTGGAAGCCATTCAGCCAAAGAAGAGTCACACCTTCCGCTCGGGCAAAACCGGCGGCTGGACACAGCATTTCACCGAAGAGCACAAAAAGCTTTTCAAAGATGTGGCGGGAGATTTGTTGGTGAGGCTGGGCTACGAAAAGAACAACGATTGGTAAACATCATGGGACTGAGCAAAACAGTCCCATTTTTATCTCTGAATCTCTCTGATACAATTTACTCAACATGAAAGAATTTTTCACCCAACGCATCAAACGCGGACTGGTCCGCAGACTCAATAATCTCAAAATCGCATCGGTTGCGCGTGAGGTGGCTCGCAAAGAACCTCAGCCAAATGGTGCGCCAGTTGTTTTCTTCAAAGCCTCTACGGGCATCGACGATCTTTCGTGGAACAGCGGTTTTCATCTTTTAACCACCTGGGCATTGCGCTTGCAGGGTATCCCTGTGGCGTATTTTGCCTGCAATTCCGGCATGAGCAAATGTGTGCTTGGCACGAATCGCGACAACCCACATAAAGAGATGCCATGCAAATCATGTTTGATGCAATCGAAGGCATTGTATGCGGGAGTGCCGTCACAGGTGGAAGGCCAAAAGTCGCAGGTTCATTGGTTTAACTTTCAGCGCGACCTTGAGCTTGCTTCGCAGATCTCGTCGCTTTCTGTTCCAGAACTTTCCGCTTTCCACTTTCAAGAGGTTCCCCTTGGTCCGCTTTGTCTGCCTGCCTTGCGTTGGATTCTGCGTATCCATCACTTGAATGACGATGAAAATACGCGTTATCTTTTGCGCGAATATATTTTGTCCACGTGGAATGTGGCGCAGGAGTTCTCAAAATTTCTCGATGAGACAAATCCGCGTTTGGTGGTGGTTTTCAACGGACAGTTCTACCCCGAAGCGACTGCTCGTTATCTCGCTAAAAAGCGCGGATTGCGCGTCTTGACTCACGAAGTAGGGTTTCAACCCGCGACAGTGTTCTTCACCGAAGGCGAAGCGACCGCTTCCCCGATCCATGTGCCAGCTTCATTTGAGATGAATGAGGCGCAAAACGCCAAGCTGGATGCCTATCTCGCCAAACGCTTCCAGGGTGATTTCACAATGGCGGGCATCAAATTCTGGGCGGACATGAAGGGACTGGATGAAGAGTTTTTGAAAAAGGCGGCTGGGTTCAAACAGATCGTGCCCATCTTTACCAACGTCATTTTTGATACCAGTCAGCCGCATGCCAACACTGTTTTTGAGGATATGTTCGATTGGCTGGATCTGGCGCTTGACGTTATCAGGGAACATCCAGAAACCTTATTCGTCATCCGTGCGCACCCGGACGAGTTGCGTGTCCGCAAGGCTAGCCGCGAAACTGTCGGTGGGTGGGTGGATGCGAATAACGTCACGCGTTTGCCGAATGTTATTTTTATCCCGCCAAATGAAACACTAAGTTCATATGATTTGATCGCGAAATCCAAGTTCGTGATGGTTTACAACTCAACCATTGGATTGGAAGCGTCCATTATGGGCGCGGCGGTCTTATGCGCAGGCAAGGCACGCTTCACGCAATATCCCACTGTATTCTTCCCGCAGACGGTGGATGAGGTACGAGCCAGGATGAAGGAATTTTTGACGGCTGAGACGATCGATGTACCTGCCGAGTTCAAGCGCAACGCGAGACGATTTTTATATTATCAGTTGTATCGCACATCCCTGCCGTTGGGCGATTTTCTTGAGCCATCTGTGCGTGTGACGCAGACTAGGTTGAAGACGTTTGACTTGGATGATTTGCTTAAGTCCAAGTCTATGCAGGTGATCCTGGATGGTTTGCTCAAGGCTGGCGATTTCTTACTGGAAGAATAGAAACTCCACTTACGGAAAGAAGCGCAAGCGGCTGCTATCCCAATCCCCAACTGACTCCACGGTAGATTTTCACGCAGTTCCGCCCGGACTCCTTGGCGGTGTACAGCGCCTGGTCGGCACAGCGGATGAGGTGATCGAGAGTTGTCATCTTCATGCTTTTTTCGGCAATGCCTGCGCTGACGGTGATGCCCGCCTGCGTTTTTTTAGGGTCGATACGATAGGACATCACATTCTTGCGGATGCGTTCCGCGACGCTAAAGGCTTCATCGGCGTTGCTGTTTGGCAACAGGACGATGAACTCTTCTCCGCCGTATCGGGCAAGCACATCTGCCTCGCGGACCTGTTCAAGTGAAATACGGGCAATGTGTTTCAGAATATTATCTCCCATATGATGTCCCCAACGGTCGTTAACCAGTTTGAAGTGATCGATGTCGAAAATGATGATGGAGATCGGCGTTCGATAACGAGTTGAAACGGCGAATACCTGCTCGGCCAGCGAAAAGAAATGGCGGCGGTTGAACAAGCCGGTCAATCCGTCTGTGCGCGCCAGCAATTGTTCGCGCGTCAATGCCTGTTGAAGTTCCGCGTTGGTTGCTTCGACGGCATCCTTGGCTTGCTGTAATTTTTCTTCGGCCTGTTTACGCCGGGTAATATCGCGATTTGCCGACACGAAACCAACCACTTTTCCCGCACTGTTACGGATCATCATGATATTTGCGTCGATGTTAAGGGGGCGTTCATCCTTTGTGAATTGGATGACTTCTCCTTTCCACATGCCGGTTTCATTGATCTGGCGTATGGATTCTTCGCGTCCGCCCTCGCTGTAAACGGTTCGCAATACCTCACCTACGATCTTCCCGATGACTTCTTCTGCCTTCCAGCCAAAAGCATGCTCTGCTGCAAAATTCCAATATCGGATGACAAAGTTCTCGTCGGTGCCGATGATCACATCGTTCACATTTTCCAAAATCCTGGCGTGATAAGAGAGCTGCTCCTCTGTCATCATCCTGCCTGTGATCACCCGCAGGATGACCATGATCTCTTTGGGCGTTCCATCTGGATTGCTGGCAATGGGGATGCTGCAACTGTCTATCCACTCCCATTGCTCATCCTTATTTTGCAGGCGATATTCGAAGCTTTCAGAGGCTTCTCCGCGCATGACCCTCTGCCAATAGGCAGACACTTCTTCCACATCGTCAGGATGGATTCTTGTCAATAAATAACCGGGTTCATTCAGTTCTTCGTAGCTGTACCCTAAAAAGGAAGTTCGGTTGAAGTTGGTGGTTTTGCGTTCTTTTAAGTCAAATGTATAGATCGCATCGGGTAGGTTTTCGATCAGGGCTTGCAGACGTTCATTGGTCTGCTCAAGATGAGACTCCATGCGCTTGCGCTCGGAAATATCGCGGATGATCATGCTTGTTCGCGATTCTCCGTGCTGATCTTTGAAGATGGATGATGAAAATTCAATGGGAAACCTTGTCCCATCTTTTCGTATGCCGATCAACTCTCCCTTGACATGCCCGGAGGCATCCCGCTTTTTTAAAAGCTCACGGAGTTGCGGATCGGTAACATCCACAACTCCGGCTCGCCCAACCTTCTTTATATCGTCCTCGCACTGTCCGAACATTGCGCAAGCGGCAGGGTTGGCGGCGAGAATCCTGCCGTCTGGTGCTGTCAGGAGAATGGCATCCATGCTGTTTTCATAAATTTGGCGATAGAACTCATAGCCCTCCCCACTTTCAAGTTTCTTTTCAGGATGAAGCGAATTCATCTTTAAAGAACGGCTCTATCGAAGCGTGTATTTAAAGTATAGCATCAACGTGAAAGCGGCGCAATTGTTTGGTCAACTTTCCAGCGTGATGTACTTCTTGCGCGGATTGATGCCCACCATACCGGTGAAGCGATTCTGAATGGCTTTCATATCCGCTTCCATATCGTCGGTCAAATAGAAAATATCACCCACATGCATGGCTTTCTTTTTGCTGTCAACTTTGGCCATGACGATGGGAATCCCCGCACCTTTGGCAATGTGATAAAAGCCGCGCTTCCATTCCTTCACGCCGTGACGCGTCCCTTCGGGGGCGATGGTGAGGATGAACCTCTCAGATTTGTTGCACGCCTCGACCATTTGCTCCACCAACCCCGTGGACTTTTTCCTGTCCACTGGAATGCCGCCGCACCAGTAAAAGAACCAGCCGAGCGGACTGCGGAACAGCTCCGCTTTGCCCATGTATTTGACATTTGCTTTCAGGCGAAAGATGACTCCCAGAAACAGGAGAAAATCCCAGTTCGAGGTGTGAGGCGCGCCGACGATGAGATATTTTGGCAGGTCGGGCAATTTCCCTTCCACGCGCCAGCCTGCGATCCACATCAAAATGTTGCTGATAAGCCGCAGCAGCGGACTGATAATGGGGGTGTTGAAAATGGTCAGTTTCAATGGGTTTTCCTCACGGTATTAAACCCTGAAATCGCGCGCGGGTCTCGCGTGGAATTTGTGGTTAAATACCTCCATGCTGAAATCGTTCCTACGTTCTACAGTGTATCACGCCGAAAAAGGAATGCAACGCCTGCGGTTCATTTCGCAATCTGCAAATCTGCCTGCCCTGCTCGGAATTTCTTTCCCCAAAAGTGGCACGCACCTGCTCGACCAGATTTTGCTCGGCTTTGCCAACGTCGCGCCGTATGCCAGACGGGTGCATTCGTTCTACGCCGAATACGAAGGCGAAAGCGGAAAAAAGCGCGATCCACAACAGGCTTTGAATTGGCTCGACTCACTTCGCCCGCGCGATATTGCTTCGGCGCATCTCTTTGCCAGACCCGAATCTGTCGCTCGCGTGTGCTCGGAAAAATTCGCGCCGTATTTCATCTTCCGCGACCCGCGCGATGTGGTTGTCTCGCACGTCTTCTACGTCACCGACATGGAAGCGCGTCATGTCCATCACGAATATTACAAGTCTCTGCCTGATTTCGACGCGCGATTAAAGGTCAGCATCCTTGGGCGCACAGACACGAATATCGAGTTCCCGAATATTGCCGAACGTTTTGCGCCTTATCTTGGCTGGCTTGACCATAAAGAAGTGTTGACAATTCACTTCGAAGACTTGATCCACCACCGCGAAGCGACTCTCACCTCTATTATGGATCACCTCCTCAGCCGGGTCACGCTTCAAGCTCCCCGACAGTTGATCCTGGATTCCCTCGAAGCTTCCATCAACCCGAAAAAATCCCCGACCTTCCGCTCTGGCAAAACCGGCGAGTGGAAGAAACACTTCACCAACGAGCATAAGAGAATCTTCAAAGAAGTAGCTGGTGATTTGCTGGTGAAACTGGGCTATGAAAAGGATAATAATTGGTAGGTGTGAGGTCACCTCGCTCTTACAATGAAATCATGAATTGCTCCATCATCATCCGCGCGTATAACGAAGAGAAATATATTGGACGTCTGCTGGAGGGAATCAAACAGCAGACTGTCAAAGATGTTGAAGTCATCCTTGTGGACTCAGGCTCCACTGATTCGACTGTTGCCATCGCCGAATCTTATGGCGCGAAGGTCGTCCACATCCCGTCAGCGGAGTTTACGTTTGGGCGGTCGCTCAACTTCGGGGTCCGCGAAGCGAGAGGCGAATTGGTCGTCATCGCTAGCGCACATGTCTATCCGGTTTATCCCGACTGGCTGGAAACGTTACTGCGTCCATTTCAAAATCAGCAAGTTGCACTCACTTACGGCAAACAGCGTGGATACGAAGGCTCGAAATATTCCGAGCATCAGATTTTTCATCAGTGGTATCCCGATGCGAGCAATCTCGATCAGGTGACGGCGTTTTGTAACAATGCCAATTCTGCTATTCGCAAAAGTTTATGGGAGCAACATCCCTACGACGAAACATTGACCGGCCTCGAAGACCTCGAATGGGGCAAATGGGCAAAAGCACAGGGACATAAGATCGCCTACATCGCCGAGGCGGAGATCGTCCACATTCACAACGAAACGCCGCGTGGAGTCTACAATCGCTACCGCCGCGAAGCGATGGCGTTGCGGCGGATTTATCCCGAAGCGCATTTCAATTTGTATGATTTCTTTCGTCTGACGATCACGAATATTTTGAGTGACCTTTGGCACGCCGCCCGTGAACGAGTTTTGCTGAAAAGTTTTGCATCCATTTTCTGGTTCCGTTTTATGCAGTTTCATGGCACAAGGATCGGACATCGTGAGACGAGTCTGGTCACGCCGCAATTGAGGGAGACGTTTTATTACGCGAGGGAACGAAGGAAGAAAGAAGAAAAAAAACGGGATGTGGAGCCGATTCGGTATAATTCAGGAAATGGTGAATAGTTAATGGTGAATAGGAGTTCGAGGTGAGCAGCGACAACATTCAAGGGTTGGAGACATTAGAGGCTTGGAAAAAAGCAAGGGCTTTCGTCCTTGTTGTTTATAAAGAAGTCCTGCCGCTATTGCCCGCGGATGAGAAATGGCATTTGAGTCAACAAGTTCGACGCTCAGCCCAAAGCGTCCCTGCGAATCTTGCTGAAGGACATGGTCGTTTTTATTATCAAGATAATGTCCATTTTTGTTATATTGCTCGGGGTTCTTTGACCGAAACCTATACTCATCTTTTGCTTGCCTATGACTTAAACTACATTTCAGACGAATTATTCAGTCGTCTGAAAATACAGATCGAGGAACTTATCCGTATAATCAATGGCTATATCGCTTACTTAAAACGTTCCAAGCGTGGCGAAAAAGAACCCGGAGCCAATTACACTGTCCGAGAAGAACCAACAGAGTATTTTGCTGAAGATATCACAAATCATATTTCACCCGAAGATACCTAATCTCACCCTATTCTCTATTCACCATTCCCTATTTCCTCATGAATCTCACCCTTAAATCTGCACACGAACACCCTATCCCCTTCCTCGCGGACTTGATGACCCGCAGTTTTGAAGGCTATCTTGTCCCTATTCACATCACCGAAGCGGTCATGCACACCATGATCCGCCGCGATGGCATTGACTTGACCGCCAGCCGCGTGCTCATGCGCGATGACGAGGTCATTGGCTTGGCGATGATCGCCCGCCGTGGTTGGACGAGTCGGCTTGCGGCGATGGGCATCACGTCCAATGCGCGCAGTGGCGGCGTGGGCACATGGGCGATGGGACAACTCATCGAAGAAGCCAAAGCTCGCGGCGAGAAGGAAATGTATCTTGAAGTTATTGAGCAAAACACGGCGGGCGTGAAGTTGTATGAAAAGATCGGCTTCAAAAAAATCCGCAGGCTGGTGGGCTACAAACTTGAAAATCCACCAGTTGAATCAGATGTGGAAATCGAAGAGATCGACATCCGTGAAGTGGCACGCCAAGTCACGTATCATGGCATGAAAGACCTGCCGTGGCAGTTATCGGGCACGTCCATTATGCAGCATACGCCGCCGTCACGCGCCTTCCGTCTCAACGACGCGTATTGTCTCATCACCAATCCCGAAGCCACGGATGTGGCAATTTCGTCCGTGTTGGTCAAAGCCCGCTCACGTGGAGCAGGCTTGAGCGCGGTCCTGATGCGCGCACTCTTCGCAAAATTCCCCGGCAAAGTCTGGCACGTCTCGCCCATCTATCCCGAAGAAATGGGTTTCATCTTCGAGCATGTCGGCATGGAACGCGAGTCACTTTCGCAGTGGCAAATGTCCCGCGCATTATAAGACAAAGTAAAATAAAGGCATGAAAATTGCCGCCCTTGTCCCCATGCGCCATCACAGCCAGCGTGTGCCTGGAAAAAATTATCGCCCACTTGCGGGCAAACCCCTCTTTCAACATATTTTGGAAACGCTAGGTGCCGTGCCTGAAATTGATACGGTGATTGTGGATACGGACTCCGAGCCGGTGATGGATGGTGTGCGCCGCCTCTTCCCTGACGTGAAGCTGATTCAACGCCCCGAGCATCTTCGCGCTGACGATGTCCCCATGAACGATATTTTGTTGTACGATACCGCGCAATTCCAAGCAGATTTTTATCTGCAAACTCATTCGACCAATCCGCTGTTGAGAGCAGAAACCATCTCAAATGCCATTCAAAAATTCACAGCAGAATACCCGAAATATGATTCATTATTTTCGGTCACGCGTTTGCAAACCCGCCTGTATTGGCAGGATGGACGCGCCATCAATCACAATCCTTTGGAATTGATTCAAACCCAAGACCTGCCGCCTGTGTACGAGGAAAACTCGTGCGTTTATCTTTTCACGCGCGAGAATTTGGAGCGCAAGAAACATCGCATCGGAGATCATCCGCTGATGTTCGAGATCGACGCAGATGAAGCCTGGGATATCGACGAAGAGTTGGATTTCGAGATCGCTGATTTTTTGATGCGGAAAAGAAAATAGCTCCATGCAAAACGTCAGAGAAAAACTTGGTTCATTCTGGTTCGGCAGCCTGCTGATCTTTATCATTGCAGGCATTGCTTATTTGCCTTTGGTGAGTCGCCTCGGTTATCTTAACGATGACTGGTATTTGATGTACGACATGTTCGTCAAAGCCCCCAGCTTCTTCCATGAGATCTTCGGCATTGACCGTCCCGGGCGCGCACTGGCGATGATTCCACTGTTCTCGTTGTTCGGGTTCAATCCGCTTTGGTATCACTTGAGCGCGTTTGTCTTCCGAGCTTTTGGCGGCGTCTTTGTCTTCTGGACGATGCGCATGATCTGGAAGGAACGCAATCTCTTCGCATTAGTGACCGGGTTGCTGTTTGCGATCTATCCCGGTTTTCTTTCCATGCCCAACGCCATTGACTATCAATCGCACATCCTCGGCTTGTTCCTTGCGACGCTTTCAGTGGCGTTGACGATCAAATCCATATTGGCGGCGGATCGCACTCAGAAAGTTATGTTAATCGCAGTTTCTATTCTGACGGGGTGGGCGTATCTCAGCCAGATGGAATATTTCCTCGGCATTGAAGCCCTACGTTTTGCGCTTATCATGGTCTTGCTGTGGCGCGGGCAAGGCGAATCCTTCCGCGTGAAGGCAACGAAGATTGTAAAAACCAGCTTGCCGTTTTTGCTCATCGCGGCGGGATTTTTGATCTGGCGCTTGTTCTTCTTCGAGTCTGAGCGCAAGGCGACGGACGTGAGTTTGCAGGTGACGCAAATTTTCACCGATCCGTTGATCGCTTTGTGGTGGCTGAATTATCTGATTCAAGATTTTTTCACGGTCACGTTGGTAGCGTGGAATTTACCGGTCTATCAACTTGCGTTTTCGATGCGGCTGAAAGATATGGCAACAGGGATTGCGTGGGCGTCACTGGCGGTGGCGGCTCTGCTGTATGGAATCCGTTGGATGGGAGAAAAAGCTCAAGAAACTGAGTCAGGCTCAAGTCCGCGTGTGATACGTGAAACCTTGTTCGTCAGTTTCCTGAGCATCGCTGGCGGATTGCTCCCGGTCATTCTGGTCAATCGCCATGTCACTTTGCCGGATTATTCGCGTTATACCTTGATCGCTTCGATTGGCGCGGTGATGCTGCTGGCGTTGCTGGTTGAGAGTATTGCGAAGCGCGGCACGCAAGTGACGGTGTTGGGTGTGCTGGTTTCCATCGCGGTGATGACGCATTATGGAAACACGATCCGTTATGCGTACGAGACTGAGGCGACGCGCAATTTTTGGTGGCAGGTGGCGTGGCGCGCGCCGAAGATCGAAGAGGGTGTAACGTTGCTGGCCATGTATCCGGGCAGCCCGCTGGCGGAGGATTATTTTATTTGGGGTCCGGCGAACATGATCTATTACCCGGAAAAGCAAAGCAATAACCCAGTGACGGTGAAATTGCCCGCGGCGGTGTTGGATGGAAACACCGTTACGCAAGTGACGACCAATGGCGGTGTTGAAACTCCACTACGGCGCGGAAATTATTTGGAACGCGATTTTGGCAATGTGCTGGTGATGGTGCAGTCGAGCGAGAATAGCTGTGTGCGATTTATCAATGGCGCTTCGCCGGAATTGAATTCATACGATGACGGGCGCATTGTGATGGTCGCGCCTCATTCTCGATTGGAAGCGGTTGCAACTGACGGTGAGATTCCCACTGTGCCAGAGCATGTGTTTGGAAGCGAGCCTGAGCGTGGATGGTGTTTTTATTATCAGCAGGCAGACCTTGCCCGTCAGCGCGGAGAGTGGGATAAGATCCCCGCTTTGCTGAATGAAGCTTTAGATAAAGGGTATTATCCCAATGACCCGCTCGAATGGATTCCATTTATGCAGGCGTATGCCATGCAAGGTAATGTGGAAGAAATCCGCGAGATGACCAAGCTGGTCGTTCTGGATCGTTACCTGCGATTGCAGGTTTGTAATAACATGAAATATCTGGCCGAAAATGAAACGCTTTCGAGCGAAGTGAATGACTTCATTACAAAAAGAATTTGCGAGTAAAAATGCCAACTGTTTTGATGACCGCCCCGTATATGATTCCATTTTTGGACCGCTTCCGCCCGGTGCTTGCGGAATATGGAATTGAACTCATTGTCCCTGATGTGAAAGAACGCATGGAAGAAGAAGATATTTTGAAATATGCCGGTCAATTCGATGGAACGATTTGCGGAGATGACCGTTATACGGCGCGTGTGATCGAAGCCTGTTTGCCGCGCTTGAAGGTCATCTCGAAATGGGGAACGGGAGTCGATTCAATCGACGCCGAGGCTTGTTCCCGTTTTGGGGTGAAGCTTGGGCGAACGCCGAATGCTTTCACCACCCCCGTCGCGGATACGGTGCTGGGCTACATACTCGCCTTCGCAAGACGCGGTCCGTGGATGGATAGGGAGATGAAAAACGGTAGATGGGAGAAGATTTCTGGCAAAGCATTGAGCGAATGTGTGCTCGGCGTGATCGGCGTGGGCAATATCGGCAAGGCAGTGACGCGCCGCGCCAAAGCCTTTGGCATGAAAGTTTATGGGACAGACATTATTGATATTGACCATGTCTTTGTTAGCGAGTCTGGAATTGAAATGACAGATCTTGATACATTGCTTGCAAATGCGGATTTTGTGTCTGTTAATTGTGATCTCAATCCCACGTCGCGTCATCTTATCAATGCGAATACACTATCGAAAATGAAATCCACTGCGGTGCTGATCAATACAGCGCGTGGCCCTATCGTGGATGAAAAAGCTTTGGTCGCGGCACTCAGCTCAGGTCAAGTAGGAGGCGCGGCGCTGGATGTCTTTGAGTTCGAGCCGCTGCCATTGGATAGTCCCTTGCTGAAAATGGACAACGTCATGTTGGCGCCGCATAATTCCAACTCGAGCCCCACGGCGTGGGAGCGGATACATTGGAGCACGATCAAGAACTTGGTTGAAGGTCTCGGTATGCAAGTGAGGAAATAATGAAACGACTTCGTCTTGTATTGCCTTATGTGTTTTTGTTTTTGCTGACGGCACTGGTGCTCGATCTTGCCAATCCGTTTTTCGATAAACCCGCCAGAGATGGCGGTTTTTTCCTTTATGCCGGGCAACAAATTGTGGATGGTAGTTTGCCTTACCGGGATTTTTGGGATTCAAAAGGACCGGGCATTTTTTACGTCAACGCGCTTGGGCTTTTGTTGGGTGCTGGTTCACGTTGGGGTGTTTGGTTTGTTGAATTTGTTTGTATCTTTGGTGCGCTGACTTTTTTATATAATAGGCTGTCGAAACGCTGGGGGGTAGGCGCGGGTTTGTTTGGCGTGATGCTTGCCGGGTTGGGGCTGCGGGTCGTGTTGGGGTATGGCAATTACACTGAAGAATATGCCCTGCTTTTCAATGCAGCAGGGTTGGCGCTCTTCCTCTCGATGGTGGATGTCGAACGAAATTACTGGAAATATCTTTGGATCGGCGCGCTCTTTGGGCTGAGCTTTACCTTCCGTGCTAATAACATCGGCGGGCTGTTTGCCATTTTGGGCGCAGTCTTTTTGTTTTATGTTTTCAAGCGGAAGTATGCGGAGGCCTTGCGGATCATCTTCGTGACGTTGGCGGGCTTCGCCCTTCCGCTTCTTTTGTGGACGATTTACTTTGCTGTGCTTGGCAGCGCGGGTGAAATGTTCTATGCCTCGATCCTCTTCAATTTTTCGTATTCTGCGGCGAAGGATCGTGAGTGGCTCGACATTTTTGGTGGCTTCGGTCGTTACGGCATGGACTGGTATGGTTGGTTCACCCTGGCGGCGTGGTTTGTGTTGATCTTGCGCTTTTTGCTCAGTTTCGTACAGCGTAAGGTGACCGTCTTTGAAGTCTTTCTGTTGGTCTGGTTCCCGATTGAGATTGTGTTGAGCAATCTTTCAGGCAGGAATTTCACACACTATTACATCAGTTGGGCATTGGCTGTGGCGGTTTATTCCGCGTTTCTCTTTGCAGAGTTCTGGCAATTGACCTTTAAGATTCCCGCCTCAGAAGGTTGGAGTGACGGGTTGGGTGCAATCGCCTATGCCTCATTGATCGTCTTTCTATTCGTGATCTCCCCATCGTCATGGTCTCGTTATATTGAAACGCTTCGAGCAGGTGGCGGCGAATACGTGGACCCGGTCTCGGCGTATATCCGTGATAACACCAACGAGGACGATCTTATGTTGACGTGGTATCCCGAAATGGGAGTTAACTTTATGGCAGATCGCGCCTCGCCTGTGAAATATTTATATTATCCGCTCTTCCTGGAAGGGTCCTTGACCGAAGAAATCGAAACCCGTTACATCGAAGACCTGACGACGAATCCGCCTGAATTGATTCTTGATTGTTCGCGCTCCGTGGATGCGATCCCTTCGCTTGATCCAGCGACCCGCGAAGAACAATATGCCACTCCCGGTGTGAAGCGTAAGATGTACATCCAGCCGGGCATGGATACGATCTTCGAGTTTGTGGAAGCAAATTACCAGCTTGAAAATACCATTGATGGCTGTTTGATTTTCCGATGGAACCAGAACTGAACTCCAGACACAAACCTGAATTTCGACGTAAAATTACCCCATGACTAAAACAATCCTGATCACCGGTGCGGCGGGCGGCATTGGACGCGCCACCGTCGCGCTCTTCTCTCAACAAGGCTGGCGCGTCATCGGCGTGGACCGCAATGAGTTTGGTGAATCCTTCCCGCAGAGCGGACTCTTCATCCGTTCAGACATCTCCCGCCCTGAAGCGATGGAATCCATCTTCGAGCAGACCAAAGCTTTCAGTCAGACGCTTGATGCGCTCGTTAACAATGCAGCGTTGCAAGTTTCCAAGCCGCTGGTCCAAACCACCGTCGAGGAATGGGATGCGGTCATGGCGGCGAATCTGCGTTCGGTGTTTTTGGGCGTCAAGCTCGCGCATCCGCTTCTCAAGGCGGGAAATGGCGGCGCGATTGTGAATGTTTCCTCCGTGCATGCTGTGCAGACGTCTGTCAACATTGCCGCCTATGCCGCTTCCAAAGGCGGATTGCTAGCCCTCACGCGCGCGATGGCGATTGAGTTTGCGCCGGATAATATTCGCGTCAATGCCGTGCTGCCCGGCGCAGTGGATACGCCCATGCTGCGCGCTGGCTTCAATCGCGGACATGTTGGTCTGGGGGATGTGCAGGACCGGTTGGATAACCTTGCCCGCAAAACGGTCAACGGGCGTGTGGGCAAACCGGAAGAGATCGCCCATGCGATCTGCTTTCTCGCCGATAACGAACAATCTTCCTTCATGACAGGTCAAGCCATGATCGTAGACGGCGGCGCGACGGCAAGGTTGAGCACCGAATGAAGATCCAGCGAAAACGCTCTCAACTCATTCAGGACAGACGCAGACAGACCGTGCGCCTCCTGTTTTATTTGAACGCGTTGGTGTGGCTGGTCAATGGCGGCATCTTCATCTACAAAATGGTTGCTGACTCGAACACGGTCACTGCCGCAATGGTTGGTTTTTTCTTTTTCGTCAACATTTTGGCGTTGATCGTCGCGGCCCGCATCATCGATGACCGTCAGCGTTGGGTTTATGCCACCACATTGATCATTGCGGGAGTGAGTACATTGATGCTGGCGTTGGGTGTGCCCGATGTTTTTGACGCCATTTCTCTGATCATCAACCTCATCATCTTTGCCAATCTTATTCCCCTCAAATCGTTTTATTACAAGGAAGCATGAAACAAACTCTCAAACGTATCATCCCGCCGGGAATCTGGAATTCTGCGCGTTATACCGTTGACGCCATTCGGCGTCTGCCCGAGGTGCCGAATGCCTATCTGCATCCCTGGCGGCGAGAGAGCATAAAGCGACTCGCGCAGTTCAAGAATATTCACGCGGGAAAGCGCGCCTTCATCATCGGCAATGGACCTTCACTGAAACAGACCGATCTTTCCAAACTCAAGAATGAATTCACGTTTGGGATGAACCGTTTTTATGTGGCGTTTCCTGAGCTTGGTTTCCAAACCACCTATTTTGCTTCCATCAACAACCTCGTTATCGAACAATTCGTCGAAGATATCTCCGCTTTGACCATGCCCAAGTTCCTTGCCTGGCGTTCGCATCGCTTCTTCAACGAGAAGACTTACAACGAGACCACCAACTTTATCTACACCAGTTACACCGGTCCGAAATTTTCGAGCGATGTCACCGGGCGCGTTTGGGAAGGTGCGACCGTCACAAACTTTGCTTTGCAGATCGCATTTCACATGGGCTTCCAGCAAGTCATCCTCATCGGTGTCGATCACAACTTCGCGTCCAAGGGGGATGCGAACAAAACCGTCACATCCGAAGGCGATGATCCCAATCACTTCATGCCCAATTATTTTGGCAAGGGCGTCAAATGGCAACTGCCTGATCTTGACACATCCGAAATTGGGTACATCATGGCGCGCGAAGCCTATCGCAATGCCGGGCGTGAAGTCATCGATGCGACCGTGGGCGGCAAGCTGACCGTCTTCCCAAAAGTGGACTACAATTCGCTCTTCTGATTCCTCGATGAAACCCTCGCTTCAACCCCGACCTCAAACCTGGTCTGTCGTCCTTGTGCTGCTCCTCGCCTTGGGCGGACTCCTCCGCTTGATCGACCTGACCGACCCACCCCTTGACTTTCACTCTTCACGCCAACTTCGCAACTCGCTTGTGGCGCGTGAGATCTATTACAACGCCTTGCCCTCTGCAACGGAGGAACAACGTCAACTTGCGACTTCTTTTGCCAGCTCAGTAGGCAAATATGAACCGCCCGTCATCGAGACCATCGTTGGGTATAGCTATTTCCTGACGGATGGAGAGAATATCGCTGTGGCGCGCATTTGGGTGACGATTTTCTGGCTGGCGGCTGGCATCGCTTTATTCGACTTGATGCGGCGCGTCGCTTCCCCGTGGGCGGCATTGATCGCGTTAGCCTACTATTTCGTTTTGCCTTTCTCCGTCCAATCCAGCCGCTCCTTTCAACCGGACCCGTTGATGACCTCATCATTTGTCATCGGGGTATATTTTCTCTATCGTTGGAGTGAAGATCATTCCCCGCTCCTTGCCGGAGAGAAGCTGGGCGACAAACTGACTTGGAAGTGGGCGCTCCTTGCGGGTGTTTTTCTTGGGTTGGCCACCTTTGTGAAGATTGTCATCGCTTTTATGGTGGGAGCTGCCGCCATTGCAATAGTGCTGTTCACGCTTGGAAAAGATTTCTGGAAATCCCGGCAGGTGTGGGTTATGGCTGCCCTTATGATCGTTCCAGCGTTGCTGTTCTATGTCTTTCTCAATCAGGGACGTTCCACTGAGTATTTCTTCTCATGGACTGTGGCGCTGATGAAGCTCATCACCAGCACAGATTTCTATACCAAGTGGCTGGCGTTTCTGGGGGTGTTATTCGGCTTGACAATCGTTTTCCTGGGCATTGCCGGGGCATTGATCGCTCCTGCACGGATGCGCTGGCTGTTGGTCAGCTTGTGGATCGGGTATCTGCTGTATGGTCTTACGCTTCCGTTCCAGATGTATACGCATAGTTACTATCACATTCAACTGATCCCGCTGATTGCGCTGGGACTGGCTGTGGCGTTGAATCCGCTTGTGGAGTATGTCTCCACTATCGGCGGAGTCGGACGCGTTGGTTTCATCGCCTTGATGGTTTCTGTCATCGGGTATCAGGCGTATGCGGCGCGGTCCGTTCTCATTGCGGAAAGTTTTCGGCATGAACCTGCTTTTTGGAACGGAGTAGGCGAAGCCTTTCCTGCGGATGCGAAGGTCATTGCATTGACGCAGGATTATGGTTATCGCTTGATGATGTATGGCTGGCGTCAGGTGGATTTGT
The DNA here is from genome assembly GCA_023382575.1 of Anaerolineales bacterium. Classification (GTDB taxonomy): domain Bacteria; phylum Chloroflexota; class Anaerolineae; order Anaerolineales; family Villigracilaceae; genus Villigracilis. Next base: position 18,455 of record JAHDWC010000007.1, on the reverse strand, counting down.
GGCCCCTCGCCACGGGCTTGAGCGAGACCCGCAACCCAGATAAAAATAATGCCGACAATTTCGTCGAGTTGACTGCGGGTAAAGACTATTTCCTTGTAACTGCGTTTGGGCAGTTGGACAGACAGCCAGACCTGAAGAAGATTCTCGATACATATCCGATTGCCCTTGAAGGTGAGGGATATGTGTTGTATGACCTTCGATAATCGTAGGCGTGTACATACATTCCATGACTCTTGTTTCGATTATTACCCCTTCATATAACCAAGCCAAATACCTCGAGCAGACGATTCAATCGGTTTTGCGGCAGGATTATCCGCGCATCGAATACATCGTTATGGATGGTGCTTCCAGCGATGGGAGTGTGGAGATTATCAAGAAGTATGCGGGTCAATTGACGTATTGGGAATCGCAACAGGATCTGGGTCAAGCCGATGCCATCAACAAAGGTTTTGCGCGTGCGACAGGGGATATTGTTGCCTGGCTCAACTCGGATGATTATTATCTGCCTGGAATCATCAGCAAAGCGGTGCAAGTGTTTGAGGAAAACCCGGACGTTGTACTGATCTATGGGAACATGCTTGCCGTGGACGAGAATGGTGCGACCTTCAACACGTTGACCTATCGTCCGTTGACTTTTGAAGATTTGCTGTGTTTTCATATCATCGGTCAGCCGGCAGTTTTTATGCGGCGTTCTGCTTTGCAAAAAACAAAGGGACTCGACCCCACGTTTCATTTTCTGCTTGACCACCTCTTATGGATTCAAATTGCCAAGCAGGGCAAAATTTTGCATGTGGACCAGACCTGGTCCGCGGCGCGGTACCATGCCGAAGCCAAGAACGTTGCCAAAGCGGCCGAGTTTGGACGCGAAGCCTTTCGTATTTTAGAAACCATCGCGCAGGATAAAGACCTGGCTGCCACCCTGTTGAGAATCGACCGGCGCGCTCACGCCTCTGCTTATCGCGTGGATGCGCGTTATCTGCTCGATGGCGGCTTGCCCGACAAGGCTTTGCAGGCGTGGTTCCGCGCATTGGTCATTTATCCGCCAGTTGCCTTGAAGCGCATGAACATTTTTGTTTCGGCTGTATTGAGTTTGCTTGGTTTGGGGAAATTGCGAGCAGCGATCTTGCAGCGGCGAAAAAAGAATTTATCGAGTTAAGTCTGCCTGCGGCGGATTGAACTTTTTCAAAATCCAATCCCTTTCCAAATAATCCAGGATTTCCTTGGCAGATTTTTGCTGGGTCTTTTTGCCCTTGACCTGCAAATGCTCTGAAGTGAAGGTGTCGATGTCGATCTTACCATCGGGGAAGTGTACCCAGATCCAGTCATCGCCCTGCCTGCCAAACTGAACCATCTGAAAGAACTTCATCAGCCTTTCGAGGATGTCTTCGAATTTCTCCCTGTCCAACTCGGCAAATATCACGAACTCATCCTGTTTCATAAGCCGCTCCGGTTTAAAGTTTTGGGATCGTCAGCCTCGTTTTTGATGGCGTCTGTCCGCTTAGGTAAAAGCTCCGGTTTGCGTTGACGTAGTGGGGGAAGTCTTCCGTCCAGGCGTTGCGTGGATCATACCCGAAAAGTTCACAGTACGCCGCATACAGGTCAGGGTTCTGTGCGGCGAAATAATGCGGATTGCGGAAGAACATCTCCAAATACCCGGCTAAGAATTCGCCGTCATTTTGAAACACATATGGATGCCCAATCGGCATCGGGTGAGAGACATCTCCGGTTTGTCGCATCCGGTATCGGTCCAGTTCGATGCGCTTGCCTGCGATGAAGAGTTCTCTCGCGCGCGGATTGAACCATTCGCCATCGCGTGGACTTAATCCCGGATATAACCCCTCGCTTCTTCCCATCGACCCAGAGCCTGCATCGAAGTGATCGAGCATGTGCCCCAGCTCGTGCAGAAACGGACACACACCCGGCTTGGTGCCGTTGAAGCCTTCGAACAGGCGCGACATGACGAGTTGAATGCTTTGACGTGATGGACTGTAACAGCCGCCGCTCACGCCGCCATCCAGTTGAAAAGCTTCGGGTGTGACGTAAATTTGAAAGTGACGCGGGGTGTGCAGGAAACGCGCCAGCAGGTTTTGTCGAAAGAAGAAAACTTCCGCGAGATGTCCGGCGATGAGATACCGCACAACATTTGGTGTTTGATGGGTGAGGTCGGTTTTGTTTTTGCCGATGAGTCTCAGGTCGAAGTGAGGATGTTCTGCAACCTGCCGAATGAGTTGGTGAAACGCTTCGGTTTGTGACTCGGAAAGCATGTTGACGATGGGGAAGTATTGATCCAACGCGCGAATATCTTGACTGACCATGAAAGTCAGCGCCGCATTCTGCGGGCGGCATTGCCCTTCTGTCAGTGCATGGAACTGTTCCGCGGATTGGGTGAGGGATTTCATCAAATTTGAAAAATTATACCCGCGCTCCCAATTTTCCCCTCATAAAACTACGTTACAATTACCCCCGCCTTATGCAGGAACAGACCTCCCTTTTCTCCACAAAAATAGCCCGAAACATCGCACTTTTTGTCATTTTTGCCCTCGGAATCGCCATCCGTCTGTACGATCTGACCGACCTGCCGCTGGAATTCCATTCCACTCGTCAATTGCTTTCGGCGCTCAAAGCGCGCGGCATGTACTACGAGACCCGTACTGATGTCTCTTCTGAAGAACGCGCCTTTGCCATCCAGCAATGGAAGTTTCGCGCCTCGGTCGAGCCGGAATTCTTCGAACGCCTTGTTGCGTGGACGTATCAATTCACTGGCGAGCAGGTTTGGATCGCACGCATTTACTCGTTCGCGTTTTGGATCATCGGGGGAGTCTTTCTCTATTTGTTGGCACGTCGCCTCACCTCAGACGATGGAGCTATTGCCACTACAGCTGTGTATCTCTTCCTGCCATACGCCATCATCGCCAGTCGCAGCTTCCAACCTGATCCGCTCATGACGATGCTTATCATCATATTTCTGTGGGCGATCTGGGAATGGTCTCATAACTCGAGATGGATCTTTGTGATCCTCGCCGGTCTCTTTGGCGGGTTTGCCATCTTCATCAAATTTCCAGCGGTTTTCTTCATTGTTGGCGGAGGCTTGGGAGCGGTACTCAGCCGCGGGTCCATCAAAGAGGCGCTCAAGAATCCGCAGGTCTATGTCATGGCGCTTCTGGGAATCCTGCCCGGCGCGGCGTATCTCATCTATGGCATCTTCATTGCCGGGTATCTTGGTCAGCAATTCAGTGGACGTTTTATTCCAACGCTATTTTTGAGTCCCTCATATTATCTCGGTTGGATGAATATGCTCAACCTGGTCATGGGCGGATTGGTCTTGATGCTGGCTTTGCTTGGATTCCTGTTCTTTGATGAGAAAAAGCGTCGCTTCCTTCTTGGACTTTGGATTGGGTACGCCACCTTTGGGCTTTACTTTAACTATCACATCTCCACCCATGACTATTACTCGCTGCCGTTGATTCCAATTGCGGCGCTGTCTCTTGCTCCGCTTGCCGAATTTTTCTTTGCGAAACTTGCCGAACTTACATCCACAAAACTCTTGCGTTTCTCCGCTTTCTTATTTTTGGGATTTGGTCTCATTGCTGTCATTTGGAACACGCGCAATCAGCTTAATGCCGTCGATTATCGTCCCGAAGCCGCCATGTGGGCAGAAATCAGTCACGTCACAGACGGGTATAATTTGGCCGGTCTCACGCAGGATTATGGCGCGCGTGTCGCCTATTTTGGCTGGCGTACTATTACTTCTTGGCCCGCGTACGGTGACCTGTTATATAGCACTGAGCGCGGCGGGTCTCGCGACCTTGAAGAACAATTCGCAGAGATTACCGCAAAGAAAGACCTCTTCCTCGTCACCGACTTCAACGACCTCGCCCGCCAACCCCTTCTCAAAGCAAAGTTGGAATCCTATCCCATCTTTGCAGATGGAGATGGGTATGTGGTTTACAACTTGATGCAAGATTAACCGTGTTTCACGGATGATTGATAAAACATAAAATGTCTTTTCCCTCTAAAAAAATCTTAACCTACCTTGTCTGGCTTGGTATTCTTGCCACAACGACCACCCTTGCCGTTTATGCTTACCTGGGTATATTTTCCCGTTACATGGCAGATGATTATTGTTTGTTGGTGGACTTGAAATTCAATGATGTCTTCACATCCAGTTGGGATAAATACCTAACTGGGTCCAATCGTTTTTCCAATCTGTTTGTGCTGGGATTCTGGGAACTTTTTCCGGATAACATCGCCTTCGTCCCTGCCCTGCATGCCATCGTATGGGTGGGAGGACTATACTGGCTGTTTAATGAGTTGAATAAGCTTTTCGACCTGAAACTTGATCGCCTCATTTTATTTTTCACCGCTGAAATTATCGTCCTTTTCTCTTTCTTTACCACTCCCAATATATTCCAGGTTCTCTATTGGCGTCCCGGACAAGTCACCTATCTCACGCCAGTTGTTTTCTTTACACTGCTTTTTGCTTGGCTGGTAAATATTGTCCACGAACGGAAAGCGACTCCTCCAGTGGTTGTCCTTTTTACCTTTCTTGCATTCTTCATTGGCGGACTTTCCGAAACGTTGGGGGCTCTGCATATTGCCATTCTCTCTGTTGCAATTGCAGCGGTTTTTCTTTTTGATAAATCCCCGCGCCGCAAGCCTGCATTGACATTGATGATCGCCCTGCTCATTGGCGCATTGATTGCTTTGATTGCCATGTTATTTTCGCCGGCTAATGCGATCCGCATCAACCCTGAGAGGGCAGTTCCTACCCCCATTGGAGTTCTCGCCCGCGCATTGGAATATGCCCTGTTATTCTTGCGAATTGCTGTAACCACATTGCCCCTTCCAATCATTGTACTAACCGGAATTTCCACCTTACTCTCATTCCTGTTTTTTATTGAGTGTGAAAAAGGCGATTTTAATCCGCGTGTTGCCTGGCTTTTTCTGCTCATACCCATCCTTGCGTATGCGCTGATTTTCGCCTCCTTTGCTCCCAGCGCCTATGGACAGTCTTATCCGGTGGAACGCGTCCGCTTTCCCGCACATTTCATTTTGACGATTGCCCTATCTGCCCTCGGAATCTGTGGCGGATATGTGCTATCCTATGTGAAGTTCCCAAGATTTGTTCGTTATGTAGTTGCCCTGACGTCTGCCATTGTATTGCTTTATCCCTTCTGGATGGTGCGTCAGCCCTTGGCTACCCATGAGTTCCGTCGTTTGTTCGCCCTGCGTTGGGATGAGCGCGAAGTCATGATCTACAACTTCAAAGCCGAAGGTGAAACTGATCTTGTCATCCCCGCACTGGATGGTTATGAAGGCACAAAAGAATTGGATGTGCGCTCATATTTCTGGGTTAACCAATGTGCGGCACAATACTACGATGTCCATTCGATAACCGCAATCTCCGTGGAAGAAGAAGATGTCCTCTATTACTTCAGCGAATGAACTAACCCCCATTCTCGTCACTGGTTCACACCGTAGTGGCACCACCTGGGTTGGCAGAATGCTTGCTGCTGACGCAGATACTGCCTATATCAGTGAGCCGCTCAATGTACTTCATCGCCCCGGCGTGTATCGCGTGCCCGTCAAACATTGGTACACCTACATCACCGAAGAGAACGAAGCAGAATATCTGCCAGCTTTTCATGAATTATTGGACTTTCAATATCATCTCCTGTTGGAGATCAAATCGCTTCGCTCGGTCAAAGACTTTTTGCGTATGGGGCGTGACTTCCGTATTTTTTTCAATGGCAGCATGCATGGTCAACGTGCGCTAATCAAAGACCCATTTGCAGTTTTCTCCACACCCTGGTTTGCAAAGAGACTCAATTGCCAAGTTGTTATCACAGCCCGACACCCCGGCGGATTTGTCGGCAGCCTTAAACGCCTTGGTTGGAATTTCGATTTTGATAATTTCCTAAACCAGCCGCTTTTCATGCGCGATCATTTGGAAGCTGACCGCGTTGCAATGGAGTCCATGCCGAAAGATGACATCATTGGGCAGGCGGCGTTGCTGTGGAAGATCATCTATCGCTTCGTTCATTCGACGAAGGAGTCTTTTCCGCAATTTCAGGTGGTGCGCCACGAAGACCTTTCCCTTGACCCCATGGGCGGGTATCGGGCTTTGTATAAAAACCTAGGCTTGAGTTTTACTGAGCACGTCAAGGACATTATCCAAAACTCGAGCAGTTCCGAGAATCCTACTAAACTGGCAAAGAACAAGACCCATTCTGTCAAACTTGACAGCCGCGCCAACCTTGATAACTGGAAGAAAATCCTCGCTCCTGAAGAGATTTCCCGCGTCCGCAAGTTGACGGAAGGCGTGTCTGAGTCATTTTATTCGGATGAAGAATGGAAGTAACTTCTGCTCACGATTGAGCAAACTTTATGAAGCCGCCCGCCTTGCCCCTTGTTTCCATTATCACGCCATCGTTCAATCAGGCTGAGTATCTCGAGGCGACGATCCAATCTGTGCTGCGACAGGATTACCCCAACATCGAATACATCGTTATCGACGGTGGTTCGACCGATGGCAGCGTGGACATTATCAAGAAATATACTTTAGCGTCAGACAGTTTGTCGTCGGGGAACTATCGGCATCGTATCCACTCGTGGGTCAGCGAATCGGACAAGGGTCAGACCGATGCGATCAATAAGGGCTTTGCGCGCGCCAATGGTGACATCCTTGCATGGTTGAACTCGGATGATACCTATCATCCCAAAGCTGTGGGAGAAGCAGTTCTGTTCCTGATGGAAAATCCTGATGTGGCGATGGTGTACGCGGATTGTGATTTCATCGACGAGCAGGGGCGGGTGATTGGCGAGTTCGCTTCGCGTCAGACGGATTATCAGAAATTGCGAAGCGGGTATGTCCACATCCCACAGCAGACGATGTTCTTTCGCGCAAAATATTGGAAGGAACTCGGACCGCTTGATCCATCTTTTTATTTTGCGATGGACTATGACCTGTGGGTGCGGATCGCCAAATATGCGCCTATCAAATATCTGCCCGGTAAAACGTGGGCAAATTTTCGGATTCATACTTCGAGCAAAACCAATGTCAATGATGAGCGTGGCTGGAAAGAAATGCTGCGTGTTCATTATCGCGATGGTGGAAGTTTTTTTGCGCCAATCGTGGCAAAATATTACTTAAGGAAGATTATTGGTCCGCTGTGGAAATGGCGGATAAAGAAATAAATGGTGATCGGTAAGTTTGTAGACCTAAAATGAATTATCTCTTTTCCTCCCCCTCTCTCGAAGACCTCATCCGCCTGCTCAAGGCATGGCGCTTTTGGGTGCTCGGTGCATTGATCGGTGCATTGCTTGGCGCGGCAGTCTATTTTGTTGCGCCGCCGCCGTATCGTGCCCGCGCCGTCGTCAACGTGGATTTCAATCTTGAGCAAGCCTGGCCGCAGGAAACTGACCGTCAGCAGTTCTATTATCTGGAGCGTGAAGTTCGCAAAATCGTCGAGATTGCCTGGTCAGATGAAGTGATGGGACAATTGGATGCGCCCATTGAAGAACTCCGTGCCGGAAGGTTGAATCTCTCGCAACCGGCTGAAGCGGGTTGGCATTTCTTCGCTGATGACCATGACCCAAACCAAGCGGAAGAATTGGCTTCAGCCTGGGCGAATGCTTTTGTCGAAGCTGTCCAAGCGGATATTGCCGCGGGCAATATCAATGAGTTCGTCAAACTTGAAGTGACCCAGTCCGCAGATTTGCCCAAAGAGCGCAGTATTCCTCCTGCTAATTATTTGTTCACCGGCGTGAGCGGATTTTTGCTGCTGGCTGTGTTTGTCGTCTTGTTCGTCAAGCCGAAGCGAATGGGACAGTAACAGATCGAATCTTCTGAATGAACAAATCATTCTTCTCCGTCGAAAATCTTCCCCGCCTCTTGTGGGGACTAGCGTTACTTACCCTGCCCGTGACCAGTTTTCGCTGGTTTCCGGGGTTGGGCGAAAGCACGCTCGTCCGCCCGCTGGCGCTGTATCCGCTGGCATTTTTGCTGCCATTGCTGCTCGTGCAGGCTTGGCGGAAAAAGATTTCGCTTCACTGGGCGGGCGCATTTGTCGCCTTGGGTGCGTTCGTATTGTTCACGGTTTTCTCCGCCAGCGCTGGTTCACTTATCGATCCGGTTCCCATGCGCGGACAAACCTACGACGGACGCGCCATCCGCGCCTTGGTGACGCTTTTCATCGGCATTGCGTTTTTTGTCAGCGCGGTCTGGATGAACAAAAACGAAGCTGATCTACGCTTCACCGCCCGATGGATTTTCGCCGGTCTATGCCTTGACCTGGCATGGAGTGGTTTGCAAGCCGTCACGTTTTACACGGGTTTGCTCGACAAAGAAATGGTCACGCATTGGCAACTGGCATTTTCGATGCGCGAACTCGTCCGCACGAATCGCATCTCCGGTTTGGCGTATGAACCAGCATGGCTTGCCGGACAAATCGCGACTACATTTTTTCCCTTCCTTTTTGCTGCTGTTTTGACGAAGTACCGCGTCACACCGCTGCGATGGCTGGAACCTGCTTTATTGATTTTATCCACCCTTGTGTTGCTCGCCACCTACTCGCGCGGCGGACTGTTCATCACGGTTGGCACTTCCGGCTTGATGCTGCTGCTCTTCGGACGTGATGTATTGCATTCCATGTGGACGTGGTTTATCAACGGATTTCGTGATGGACGTTTTGCTTCTCTCTCCCTGCGGATTGGGATTCTGGTGATTTTGGTCGGTGTAATTGCTGGGACGTTTATTTTCCTTGGGCAAAAAGAATTCTTCCGAAACATGTGGGAGTCTAATGCGGATACGCTGAGTGAATACCTTGTGGATATCAACGCGGGTGCGCGCGGAGCGTACTCTCTTGCAGCGATGGGAGCTTTTGAGGAGTATCCACTTACAGGTGTCGGGTTGGGCGGAAGCGGGTTTTACATCTATCAAAACTTGCCAGATTGGTCACTCACCACCGTTCCAGAAATTGCCAGGCAGTTGAGTCCTGAGAGCCGGTTGTATCCAAACCCGAAGAATCTGTATGCGCGTTTGCTGGCTGAGACGGGACTGATTGGCTTTGTGTTATTTATCGCATTCCAATTTAACCTGCTGGGCGAAACGCTTTCCCTGTTCAAGCGTCAGGAGCATTGGGCGCGCTTTGCCGCAATTGCGGGAGTATTTGCGTGGGTGGCAGTCGCCCTGTATAATTTCACCCAGGACTCGTTTACAACTCCGAATATCTGGTTGATTTCGGGGATTCTCGTAGGGCTTTCGGCAAAGTCTGGGGACTTTGCACTCCACGAAAACAAGGAAATTTCATGATCGTTCTCTCTGTTGGGATGCCGCGCGCCGGGTCGGGCTGGCACTATAACCTCATCCACGACCTGATGAAAACCACGGGCTGTGCCGATGCGCGTGACATTCGTGAAAAATATCGACTGCAAAAAATACTCACCGAAGTGAATTGCAATATCGGTGTCCTGTCTCCGCGCCGGTTGGCGATGGTGACCCTGCCTGCGTTGATGGGGAATACGTTTGTCATCAAAGCTCACGCCGGGCCGACAAGCACCTCGCGCCTGTTGACTAATTTCGGCTTGTTGCGTATCACCTACATCTATCGTGACCCGCGTGATGCGATGCTCTCCGCCTTTGACTATGGTCAGCGCGCGCTTGCCAAGGGACGTCCCAATGCTTTTTCGCATCTTTCAGACTTTGAGAAGAGTCTGGATTTCATTTTGGAATATGTCCACATCTGGGAGCGTTGGATGGGCGAAAAGAATGTGCTCATCGCCCGCTACGAAGACCTGCTCACAAACTATGATGTCGAATCAGCCAAACTGGTAAATTACCTTAAACTGGACAGCACCAAGCCCGAGGTCCGCGCAGTGATCGAGCGATACCGCCCCGGCGCGAACGACAGTCAGCAGGGACTCCATTTCTACAAGGGCAAGATCGGCAGATTCCGCGAATCCTATACGGATGGGCAAAAAGCGATCCTGACAGAGAAATTAAGCCGGTATTTGGAACGCATGGGGTACGAAAAGTGACAGGTGTAATTTGACTGTAATGTCGAAGAAGTTGTCGCTATCCTCTTTTTTCGTTATGATGTGACAGACAATGATGAAACGATTTGAAACCCCCTACATGGCAGACTGGTTCGCCATTTCACTCCGGTGGATCATGGTGGTGGGTTTATTTATTTCACTTGGGCTGAGTCAACGGCTGGAGGTGGCTCTGACGTGGCCGTTGGGATTGATGATCGCCTGGAATTTGGGCATGACCGCCATGGCGGGGTTGAACCTGCGCACCACTTATCATCGCCGCCTCAATGTCGTAGTGGATCTGATTCTGGCGGGAGCGTTTTTCTGGGGGCAGGGCGGCGTCCGCGGACCGGCATTCTGGGCGGGGTTGATGCCCATCCTGACCAGCTCGATCTATTTTGAACTTGCAGGGGCATTGTTTTCATCCATTCTATTTGCCGTACTTGTCTTTTATTCTGGATCGCAGCTTGAGGAAAACTTTTCTCTGACTGTGGTGATCGCATCCATCTTGATCGGGCTTGGGGTGATCTTCGGCTATTTGGGGCGTAGCCTGATGGCGCACATGCGCAAGAATCGCGCCTTGTGGATCGATGCCGAAGAAAAGAAACGCGCCATTCAAAACGAACGCATGCGTGCCATTTATGAACTGACATCCACGCTGTCTTCCACATTGAGCTACAAACGGGTCCTGGATTCCGCTCTCGACATGAGTGCGGCGGCGCTGAATCCCGAGGTGGAAGAATCGACCACGAGTGATCCGCTGGTGGGTGTGGTGATGTTGTTCCACGGCGGAAAATTACGCATCGGCTCGGCACGACGCTTCACCAGCGCCGATATGCGTGTCACCTTTGATGGGGCGGAAGGCGTCCTCAAACGCGCTTTGGATGATGGCGAGCCGGTCTTGCTAAAAGATATTGGCTACGACCCCGAATTGGGACGTGTCATTGCTTTGCGGAGTTGTACCAGCGGTTATTGTTTCCCTTTGCGCAGCGGATTCAACGTGTACGGTATTTTGTTGTTTGCACATCCCGAGCCTAACTATTTCACATCCGAACGTATCAAGTTGTTGGATATCATCGGACGGCAATCCATCATTGCGATCCAAAACGCACGCCTCTATCAGGATCTGGTGGAAGAAAAAGAACGCATGGCGGAAGTGTACGAAGAAGCCCGTAAAAAACTGGCACGCGACTTGCACGATGGTCCCACTCAATCTGTCGCCGCGATGGCGATGCGATTGAACATCACCAGACGCATGTTGTCGAAAGATGTCAAAGCGGCCACGGATGAGATCGTCAAACTCGAGGAATTGGCGCATCGCACGACGAAAGAGATCCGTCACATGCTCTTTACCTTGCGTCCGCTCATCCTTGAATCGCAAGGGTTGAAAGCTGCCATCCAAGCCATGGCAGATAAAATGATGGAGACCTTCTCGCAGAAGGTGGTCGTGGATATCGACGAAAATGCGACTCAACAATTGGAAATGGGCAAACAAGGCGTTATCTTCTACATCATCGATGAAGCGGTGAATAACGCCCGTAAACATGCAGCCGCCGAATCCATTTTTGTGCGCCTGCAGCAATTTGAGCTGGGTGTCCTCCTGCTGGAGATCGCGGACAATGGACTTGGTTTCGACGTCAAAGCCGTGTCGGAAGCCTACGACAAACGCTCGAGCAGCAGTTTGGGTATGGTCAATTTGCGCGAACGCTCCGAGTTGGTCAACGGACTTTTGCAGATCGACTCAAAACCGGGTAAAGGCACCAAGGTTCAAGTCTACATCCCGCTGACCGAAGAAGCCGCTGACCGGTTGCATCATGCCCGTCGCAGGAGATGACATGCCATTTGCATCAGGCATCCATTACACAACCCATCGTCCAGTTGACAACAGCCGTCCGCCTCTCATTCTTATTCATGGAGCGGGCGGTAGTCTTTTATCCTGGCATCCATATCTTCGGCGGCTTGCCGATGTAAACGTCTATGCTCTGGACCTGCCCGGTCACGGTAAATCGCAAGGGGAAAGCCGGGCATCTATTGAAACCTATGCCGATGACATTTTTGCCTTCATGCAGGCTTTGGGGCTTAAAACAGGCATCCTCACCGGGCTTTCGATGGGAAGCGGCATTGCACTCACGCTGGTGCTCAAATACCCCCATATGTTCAAAGGCTTGTCTGTGTTGGGAGGCGGTGCCAAGCTTCGTGTAGCAAAAGCCACCCTTGAGATGACAGAAAACCCGGCAACCTTCCCCTCCGCCGTGGAAACGATCAATACCAATTGCTTCAGCGACTACGCCCCACAAGAGCTGGTTCAACTTTCCAGGCAGAACATGCTCAACATGAGTCCGGCGAATCTTGCAGCAGATTTCCGCGCCTGCGATCAATTTGATGTCAGCGACGAATTGAGGCGCATCCAAATCCCCACCCTCATCATCTGCGGCGCGGACGACAAGATGACACCCCCAAAACTTTCACAATTCCTCAACCAGCAGATCCCCAATTCAGAATTGCACATTTTGGAAAAGACCGGGCACATGGTCACGCTTGAACAACCGGAAAGGGTCGCCAACCTGTTGACTCGTTTCATCGAGAAGGTCGCGCCGCTTCCCTGACCGTTAGCTGAGTCAACCCATTTAGTTTTTACTTCCCAAAAAGCGTTTTCAAGATAGGCATGGCATTCGTCACGCCGCGCGCGCGGTGGCTGAGACGATTCTTCTCATCCATGTCCAACTCGGCCATGGTCTTGCCCAACTCTGGCATAAAGAAAATAGGGTCATAACCAAAGCCGCCTGTGCCGCGTTCCTCTGGGATGATCTCGCCGTAGCAATTTCCTTCTGCCAATTGAACTTGGCCTTCAGGTGTGGCAATCGCGATGGTTGCATGGAAGTGCGCCTTCCACGGACGCGGCTTGTCTTTGAGATTTTCCAAAAGGAAAGCGCGTCGGTCAGCGTCTTTAGCGCCGGGCTTGGGAGAATACCGCGCGGAATAGAGTCCGGGTGCGCCGTCGAGTGCCTCCACTTCCAGCCCGGAATCATCGGCAAGGGAGATCAACCCGCTGGCTTTGGCAAAGGCAATGGCTTTCTTGCTGGCATTTTCGGCGTAGGTCGTGCCATCTTCTTCTACGTCCATCTCGAGGTTGAACTGTGCTGGGGTGATGAATTCAATGCCACTGCCTTTGAGCAGATCCTGTAATTCGAGCACTTTGCCGTTGTTGTTGGTGGCGATGAGAAGTTTGTTCATAATCTATGTCACTGCGGGGGAGGGTTTCCCGTAGCAGATTCCTTTTTGATTTTTTGGATTGCCCATTCTACATGATTTTTAATCAGGAATTCTTCGTCTTGGGCAGCTTTTTGCAAAACAAGCAGATCAGTTTCTGTGCCAGTATTTCCTATGGTGACGGCGAGGTTTCGCAAATAGCCGCGTCGTCTGGCGCGCTGGATGGGCGAGCGCTTGAAGCGTTGGTTAAACTCGGAGGATGACAGTAACAGGTCTTCGGTCAGGATGGGAAGCGGGATGGCGGGCTGGAGGGATGGGTCGGCTGGCGGCGCGAAACGATTCCACGGGCAGACTTGCTGGCAGATGTCGCATCCAAAAGCCCATCGTCCCATCAGTTCGCGCAGGTCTTCAGGGATTTCCCCTTTGTTTTCGATGGTGAGGAAAGAGATGCAGCGGCGGGCGTCGAGCGTGCGATTGGGGAGGATGCATTGCGTGGGGCAGGCGTTGAGACAGCGTGTGCAGGTGCCGCAATGATCGGTGGGAAAGGGGTCATCGGGTTCGAGTTCGATGCCGAGCAGAATCTCCGCAAGTAGAAAGGTGGAGCCGGCTTGCGGGTTGATGAGCATGGAGTTTTTGCCGACCCAACCAAGCCCGGCACGTTGAGCCAATTCACGCTCGAGGATGGGACCTGTGTCGGTGTAATAACGGTTGGGAATGGGATGACCGATTTGTGCCTCGATGAATTCGACGATTTCTTGCAGACGCGGTGGGATGACGTCGTGATAGTCTGCACCGAGGGCGTAGGCGGCGATATTGACCGTCGATGGTTGCGTATTTTGGGCGACTGGGGTATAGGGCAAGGCTAGAACAAGGATGGATTTACATTCGGGGAGAATCTGCTGCGGGTCGGCGCGGCGCTGACGGCTGCGTTCTGAGGCGAGATAGTCCATTGTGCCGTGATGGTTTTTGTCCAGCCAGTCTTCGAAGATGTTGAAATGCGTCGGTGAGTCACAAGAAGTAACGCCAGCCAGGATGAATCCCAGCTGGCGCGCTTTGTCTTTTATGGCTTGCTTTAGTTGATTCGGATTATTGGACAACGATCTTTACGATAAGTTGTTTGCCAGCTCTGCCGAAGGGGATACCAGCCGAGTTGACCATTTGCCAGAAGCCAGTGTATTCACCGGGTATGGTGGGAGCCGTGAATTGCACGGAGACTTCCACTTCCTGTCCGGGGGCGACCAACGCTGTGAGCGGGACGGGCTGTCCGTTCATCCGCTGGTTGGGCGGGGAACTGTAGGAGAAAATGGCCTGGTACTCCGTGTCCCATGTACAGATGCCAGTATTCTTGATCTTCCAGGTCTTTGTGAATTCCTGTCCCGGGGTCATGGGCGTGCCATCGGGGATGGTGACATCCAGCGTGGTGAGATCGAAGTCGTAGTCGTCACATAGGGCAGCTGGTGTACCAAGCGCCACTTGCGTCGGGTCAAGTGCCAGCACGGCGGTAGAGGTTGCTGTCGGTGAGGCAGCGACTGTAGGCGTCTCTGTAGGCGGCTGGGTGGTCGGTGTGAAGACTGCCGCCGTGAGAGTGAATTCTGCCACTACCGTGTTCGCTGCCGAAGTGCGGACTGCGCTCACGTCTGGTGTGGGTTCAACCGGCGTGGCAGGGGCGCAGGCGGCAAGGATCAAAACGGCTGCCAGAAGGCTGAAGAACGATTTGGGTTTCATGATATTCCTCCAGTGTGCAGTCTTGTTCCAGCGCTAGGGGACAACAATCCATACATAGACGAGCGGTCCGAAGTAATTTCCAGCGTCGTCCTTAAGTTTCCAGTACGCCTTATACTCGCCGGGGGTGGTGGGCGCTTTGAGCTTTACAATGAAGGTCTGTCCGTACCCAGATTTTGTGTATTCCTCGGGGGTATTCTTTTTCAAGGGGATGTCATATCCTTGAAGTTGATTAATACCAACATCAGGAAAGTAATCCTGAAGATAGTCGAAAACGTAGCCCTCATCCCAAGTGCAATCGCCAGTATTGAAAATCGACCAGCCCTTGGAAAATTCCTTGCCACGTTCAATGGAACTCTTATCCGCCGGACCGGTCTCGCCTTCGTACCGGCCATCATTGCAGCCGTTCAAGGTGGTGACTGTATTGATGGTGCCTACCGTTGGTGTGACCAGCAATTGCGGGGTCAGCCCCGGTTGTTGTGTGTTGAAACCAAAGGGAGTATTGGTGACTCCAAGCGCAGAGGTCGGGATGGTTCCCGAAGTGGCAATCGCCAGTGTAACGGTCGGAGCAAGAGTGTTGGTTGGAAACGGCGTAGGCGGAATAGCCGCCGCAGTCTGTGTTTGTTGATTGGCAGCTTCTGTGAGCACGATCCCAAACGCCTGCGTTTGGACAGCTCCTAGGTCTTGGGTGGGGGCGGGAGTAGCTCCGATATTACAGGAACTCAGAAGCATGGCAGCGAGGACCACCACTACCAGCCAGATTGACTTGCGAAATTTCATGATTGAACCTCCAAAAGTGGTTAACTTATTATAACGCACCTAAGGGGTCGCTGTGCTGGTGGGCGTTTCGGTAAACGTCGCGGTTGGTGTGGGTGTTTCGGTCGGCGTAAAGGTTGTTGTCGGTGTTAACGTGAATGTTGGCGTAAATGTGACCGTGGGAGTGAAGGTATGAGTCGGCGTCTGCGTGAACGTTGCCGTGGGCGCATTTCCCTGACGCACAATATGCGGATTGAGCCAGATGGCGTAATCTTGGTTATTGCCGCCATTGGCACTGACCACGAGGATGAATTTCAAGGTCTGCCCGGCAAGGCTGCTCAGGTCAAGGTCAACCGGATAGTATTTGCCCTCGTATGCCTCTGCCCAACTGGCGAACGTCCGCACCTGACCGTTATTTCGGTAATCCAGTTTGAAGACCACGTTACATTTTGTCGCATTATGCTGACAGTTGACAATCGTCCGGAAGCGGTCACCAGCCTGCACTGTAAAAGCTGGGAACTCGCCGCTGATGAATCCGTTATTTTTATCCTGCGGGACGGTCAACAGCCCAGGCTCGTCCTCTGTCACACCGTTTTCCATCTTGGGGCTGTTCAACCGAATGGCATATCCGCTGGAGTTGCCGTCATTTCCCGGGCAGGGCAACCCAGAATTTCCGTTCGACCAATCCGCTTTGCAGTAATTATCCGCAAAGTTATAGGCAACAAACGAGGGTCCAGTGACGCGGATTTTCACCCAAAAGGCAGTATCTGCCTGTGCGCCGATTCCAAAGGGGACGCCAGATGCATTGCGCAACTTCCAATAGCCTGTAAAGTTGCCATCCTTATTGGGGGAGGTCAACGTCACTGGCAGCTCAATATACTGCCCCGGCAGTACCGTTCCGGGCATACCGATTACAGACGAACTGCCCAGCGAATCGCCGCCCGAAAAGACCAGCGCATACGATGTCGTCCAGGTGCAGGTGCCAATATTTTTGATGCGCCAGATTTTGACAAAAGTGGTACTACGCGGCAGCAGACTCCCATCTGGGTAGGTGACATCGGCGAGGAATTGTGCCGCATCACACTTGGACTGTGGAGCGGGTAACTGCGTCGAAGGGGCGTTCGTCGCTGACGGCGAACCTGCCACCGTCACAGTGGGCAGTGGCAAGCCCGGAGTGGCGGTCAAACCCGACTGGGTTCCCGCCGCTTCGAGCGTCTGGGCTGAGGTGGTGTAGAGTCCATTGAGGGTGGCAAAGGTGTCGGGAGTCTCCGCGCCGGATGGCAGGTTACAGGCGAGTTGAGCAATCCATAATACGATGACTGCGACAAGAAAAGACGAATATTTTTTGTTCATGCTTCCTCCGTTTCGTTCAAGTCTTAAAGACGAAGGGCAGGGGCAAGTGGTTCCCGATAAAAAGAAGCCGGGACGCTCCCGGCTTCTTTTGTTTCAGGCTATGGACAGAAGAATTCAAACCCCACTTGCGCGTATTCTTTGTAGAACGGTTCGAGGATGACAAACTGCATCCAGCGGTTATCGTTCTGGGAGTTGGCGCGCCCCACTCGCCAGCGGTGGTCGTTGAGGACTTTCTTGCCGGCTTCGGTGAAACTCAAGGTTTGTGCAGTTCCATGTCCGCCGTCGGAGTGTAGGATGCGGTATTTGATGTCTATTGGTCCATTGGTGGTGATGGTGACGATGGCCCAATAGTCGATATTGGCAGGCTGGCAGCCATAATCAGGTTCACGGTCGATAACCATGTTTACCGATGTGACTGTGTAGTTAGGGGTGGCCGCGGATGAGACTTCGATCTCTGTGTAAAAAGCCGATTGATACGTACCCACGCCGAAGTTGATATTATCGGGGGTTTGTAATTTCCACTCGGAGCGATAGGTTCCATCAGCGGTGGGGGCGGTCAGGACGAGTGCGATGGGGACAGTTTGTCCGGGTCCGGTCACCTGCGGCAGTTGATAGACATATCCGCCGCCGAGGATGTCACCATCCCAGAAGACGATCTTGTAGGTGGTATCCCAGACGCAGGTGCTGGTGTTGGTGATGTACCAGGTCTTGGTGAATTGTTCGCCGGGTTTGAAGAGCTTGCCATCTACTACGGATTCATCTTGCAGGCTGGCTTTGGCACACTCTGCCTTAGAGGAATTGGGTGCAGCCGGCGCTGTGGGAGAGATCGCTGGGGTGTTCAGGGTGGGTGCTGCAAAGGGGGTCTTGGTGGGAAGCAGGGAAGGGTCTGGCGTGTTTGTAACTGAGATGACCACAGGGGTCTGCGCGGCAACCGTCTCTGCGACGGAGGTCTGCACGGCAGCCTCCGTATCCGCGCCCGTTCCACACGACGAAACGAGAAGGGTTGCAATCATGGTTGTGGCAAACAGCAAATAAATTTTCGATTTGGTCATTTTTTTCCTTTCACATACAGCAAAAGATTATACTGTTAAATCATAACGCCCGTTTGCACGGGCGTTGTCAGATTAAAGGATTATTATTTTATGGGCAGGTGAATGAAGCACGCCCAAATTGCTGATTATTCGGTGTGATGATGTAAATGTCTATCCAGTGTGTGCCTGAGGCGGTGGTCGTCCAACTGAATGGAACTGCCGATTGCGTTCCTGCGGAGCTAAATACCAGCGACGGGTAGGTGTTGGTGTCAGTCGCGCCGTCGCTGCGGACGAAGCGATAGGTCACGGTTCCGGCGCCATTGGTGGTGATGTTAGCGGTGGCGGTGAATC
>JAHDWC010000006.1 GCA_023382575.1 Anaerolineales bacterium | reverse complement strand
AAAGCGTGCGGATGACTTCCTGTTGGCGGCGTCCGCGGTCGAAGTCATTCGACTTGGAGCGGGAACGTGCATACCAGAGCGCAAGGTCACCATCCATATGTACCTGACCGGGACCGACAGTATACAGCCACCAGTTATTTTCGTTATTCGGGTCATACGATGGATCGATCAAACGCCAGTCAGTGTAGGCACACGCTATGGGCACATCGACCCCGCCAAGTGTATCCACGATGCGGCGGAAGCCGTCAAATTCCACCATGGCCGTATGATCGATGCGAATGCCAAGGTTTTGCAAGATCGTATCCTTCAACAAGCCTGCGCCGCCGCCAGGATACCCGCCCGACTCTCCGCTTTGAAAAGCGGTGTTGATACGCTGCATCCCGACTGTGGGGATGTAGATCCACAAGTCGCGCGGAATCGAAATCAACGAGACCTGCCCCTCCTTGTACCAAACGATGGCGATGAGCAAAGTGTCAGTACGATGCGACGTGCCAGTTGGTCTGCGGTCGGAGCCGATCAGCAGGAAGTTAATGGTTTCGTTGTCGGTGAGGGGAGGAAGCGCAGTCGGATCTATGCCCAGAGATTCGGGCGGAGGCGCCGCCTGCGTCGGGAAGAGTTGGTCGATGGGGGCGGTAGCTGTCGGCGAAGCTTGAAGCGAGGGCGTGGGCGAAGGTGTTTCAGATGGCAGGACGAGTTGGGTGACAGAGTCTGGGTCAAATGAGATTAAAGGTTGCGTTGGGGTAAAAAGTGACGGTTGGAACGGGGTAGGCGTGGCTGTGGCGTTGGGCGCTGACGTGATGAGGATGAACGGCATGGGTGGCTGCTCCGAAGTGGAGGCCGAAGCCGTCACGCCACATGCCGAGATTAAGTAGGCGAGGGAAAAGAAAACAGTCAGAATAGATCGAAAGGATGCTTTCATGAATCGCGTTGTGCCTGATGGGATAGAGCGTTATGGGTTGGAGAACGCCGTGGGGCTGGCTGTAAGCGTGGATATAGCCGTGGGGCTTGGCGCAGTGGTGGGCGTGTTGGGGATGTCTGTCTCTGTCGGTTGGACTGTCGCCGTGAAGGGAAGCGCAGTTTCAGTCAGCGGCTCGGTGGGTTGCGGCGGCGTGACTGTGCTTCCCGGCAATGGCGTGGGGATGGGCGTGCGCGTGGCCACATTCGGGACCCAAAGCGTCTCGCCGGGGAGGATGCGATCCCCCGATTTGCAGTTGACTGTCCGCAAGGTGGCGACGGTGGTGTAATGATTCGTCGCAATGGAATACAGCGTATCACCTGATTTGACGACGTAGGATTTCACCCAACCAACTGCGCCTGGGCTGCAAGCTGCCACTGTGCTGGTCGGCGCAGGCGGGACAAAAAGCGCCGTCCCTGGAATGAGGCTGTCCACAGCGAGGCAATTCGCGCTTTTCAATTGCTGCGCACTGACGCGGTATCTGGCAGCCAGACTTTCCAGAGTATCTGCTGGTTGCACAATGACCGGAATCCAACCGGAAGGCGGTTGGCATGACGTTGGCGGTAAGACTGTATTTGTTGGGGTTGAGGTTTGGGTAAACGCCACGTTTTGTGTCAGCGTGGGTGGGAAGGTGGCAGTCGCTGTGACGGGTAGGGGTGAAGGAAATAACTGAACGGTTGGGGCTTGTGTGGCTTCGGGCACGAATTCCACAAGAGAGATGGACAACGCGCCCAGCATCAATCCAACCGAAGCGGCCGCAACAACCAGCGCGTTTCCTAGCTCGCGCAGCCCACGCATCACTTCTTCCCTTTACCGTTGTGGCTTTCCGCCAGTTTCTCGCTTGCGATCGGCAGCAACACGCTGAACGTCGCGCCGATGCCTGGGTCACTTTCCACCCAAATGCGTCCATGCTGCGCTTCCGTCAGAGTTTTGGCAATGGACAAACCAACGCCGGTATCTCCAACTCCCTGAATCAAGACATTGTCCGCGCGATAGAGGCGGGTAAAGACTCGTGGAAGGTCTTCGGGCGTGATGCCACCGCCTTTGTCGGAAACCTGGATGAGGATGAATTCCGCACCATTTTCGGTTCGCGTCTGGACCTTGAGTTTGATCGTGCCCTCAAAGGGAGTCGCCGCTCCGGCATTTTGCAATAAATGAATCAGAATCTGTTGCAGCGCCTCGCGATCCGCGTGAATGGGGACTAGGCTTTTGGGCACTTCAAGGTGAATGGAGATGTTTTTCTCGCGCACCTGCGTGCTGGTATAAGACATGGCATTGTCAATAATGAGATTCAAATCCACGGCTTCAGGCTTGAGTTCGTTCAAGTCGGTGGCGAGGGTGGTGATCTGGATCATGTCATCCGTCAGGCTGCGGATGCGTTCGGTCGAGGCTTTGATGCGCTCGACGAATTTCCGCTGTAATGCGCCCAAGATGCCAACCGATTCGCCCAAGAGCAAATCGGTATATCCAACAATGGACGACAACGGCTGACGAAGTTCCTGCGAGATCGAAGCGACAACTTCTGCCTGCTCGGTATTTTTGGTGGTGATCTGCCCCTTTTCAAGCTCCAACATTTTGACGTTCGCAGCAGCTAACTGGTTTTGTAAATGCGCCAGTTCCTGTAAGGCGCCCTTGAGTTCGTTTTCCACTTGTGCAGTGGAAGTGAAACTCTTGGTCGAGCGCAAATCGGCGTTCTCGCGTTGGAGATTTTCGATGATCTTTTGTGATTCGTCCTGCGCCGCACGAAGCGAAGCCAACTCTGCTGCGCCGCCTTTTTCGGCTTCGGCGCGGGCTGCTTGTAATTGCTGATTTAATTCCTGAATGCGTCGCTCAAGGTCTGTCGCTTGGACGCGCGCCATCTCACTCTGCGCTTCCAGTTTGTTCATCTTCTGGTTACGCTGAATGATGGGAACCAGCGAAACAGCAATGTTGGTCAGGAAGGCTTGGTCTTCTGCGCTCCAGGTGCGGTCGGAATAGGGCGAGAGGAGCAAAATGCCGCCCAGCGATTCTTTTTCAGGAGTGAGGATCGGGATGCACAACAGGTGACCAGGGTTGGTCAGACCAAGGATGTCGCCGAGTCCTTTGATGTCTGCGGAGGTGCTGCTGGCGGGTAAACGCAGTGGACGTCCACGTTGAAGCGAATTTGCCAGCATGGGAATCGAGCCTTTGCTCAACGAGCCGCCTTCGAGCAAGTCTTCGCGGATGAGGTCATATCCGCCGGCGATGACCATCTGGTTGTTGTTATCGGTCAGGTAGATCATAAAGCACAAGTCTGCGAGCATGGTTTGAGCAATGGCTCGTGTGATGGACTGGCTCAATTTGGTGGGGTTGGATTCCGCTGCCACAGCGAGCAGGGCATGGAAGGTTTTGGGGTCGGTGCTGTATCGTCGACGTTCAGGGCGACCGGTCGTATCTTGCTTGAGGGTTGTCGGCTTCTGCGGGGTTTCCACCACTGCTCCGGCAGGGATCGCGAAGCGCTGCGGCAGGGTCAGCAAGATGGGGAAGGCTGCCATGTAAGCGAGCCGTACGATGCCGGAATAATTTCCATCCGCTTGCGTGAAGAAGTGACCGAGATGCCCGACGGCGCCGAGAAATAATAAAAGAATGCCGTACCACTTGCCGTCTGGTTTGCGAAAAAAGAGAACGATGATGCCCAACAACGCGAGGATCATCGAACCGATCTGCCACAATTTGTCGTCAAATGTGAGGTTATAACTGGTGACCGCAACTTGTGGCTGCCACGAAAGCAGACTCAAACCCAAGGCGGTCAATACAAAGAGACTGAGGATGGTCGTCACAGCGTCTGCGACGCGATTGGGTTCGGGGAAGGCATACAGCCAGGTGATCCAGATGATGCTGAAAACGATAAAGGCGCGGTCCATTGGCGGCAGGATGGTGACCGGGTCTACGACGCGCTGCCAGCCAAGCCCGCTGAACAGGAACATGAGGATCTGTGCGCCAAGCAAAATCCCCAACCCGATGAATGCACGTCGTGCCTGTGGGAATTCACTTGCCCGCCAATGATTAAATGCCGACTGAAACGCACTGGCGATGACAAAAACCAGCACGATGTAGTAGATCAAATCTCCCGGAGGGACGGTTAACTGCGTCAGGATCAGACTGGTAAATGTGCTCATTCAGCGGTGATTATACTGCCAGTTCATAAATTGGCGTAGAATTGTTATCATGTCACAACGGATACGAACTCCGCTGTTTTTTGTTTTATTGCTCATCGTTGCATTCGTGGCGTATGTCATTCCGGGGTTTTCCAGCTTGCGAAAAGCAGATGTGGCGGCGCAAAATGGAGAACATCTCGCCGCCGCTGAAGTCTACGCTCATGCCGCGCGGATTCTCTTTTGGCGCGACGATTTGCAGGAGCAGGCAGGCATCTCTGCCGCGCGAGGCGGTGACTTTTCCAAGGCGCTCGAATATTTTGCAACCGCATCTACATTGACCGAAGAGGGCTGGGTTTGGCTGGCGACGGCTCATTTTCAGTTGGGAGATGTCCATTCTGGCGTGGAAAGTTGTCAGCGCGGGTTGCAAAAATATGATTCGGCATCACTCTATCGCCTGCTCGCGTTGGGCTATCGCGAACTCAAGGATTGGTCTGCTGAGCGGCAGGCATTGGAGAATCAACTCCGCTTGAATGAAGGCGACGCGTACGCTCATTATCGCTTCGGGCTTTTGTTGACTCTGGATTCACCCGAGTTATCATCCGCGGAATTGACCCGCGCCTCTGAACTTAACCCCGAAGTTGACTCTGCTGTACAGACTTTGGTCGCCGCCTTGGAGTTATCTGCCACACAACCCGAAATCTCTGAGCAAAAACTGACAGTTGGTCGCGCCCTTGGCTTGGTGCAGGAATGGGAATTGGCGCTCGTCCTTTTTGAGCAAGCCACCGAAATAGATCCGAAGTTTGCTGAGGCGTGGGCTTGGCTGGGAGAGGCGAAACAGCAGACGGGTCAAGGCGGAAGCGCCGAACTTGACCAAGCCTTGTCGCTCGACAGAACATCGGTCAACGTGCGAGCTCTACGCGGGCTGTATTGGAGTCGCCTTGGAAAATATGAGCAAATGCTGGCGGAATATTTGCTTGCGGCGGAATACGAGCCGGAAAATCCGCGTTGGCGGGCGAGCGTGGGTGAGGCGTATTCGCTTTTGGGCGATGCTTCCTCAGCATTGACGGCATATCAGCGTGCCGTTGAGCTTGCACCTGATGATCCGTTGTATTTGCGTCTGTTGGCGATGTTTTGCGCCGAATATGGAATCTACATTGAAGAGATCGGTTTGCCTGCAGCGCAGCGGGCATTGACGTTGTCGCCGAACGATCCGCAGATGATGGATGCTTTGGGGTTTTCGTATTTATCTTCGGGACGCTATGCCAGCGCCGAACAGATCTTGGTACAAGTTGTTGGCATTGCGCCTGATTATTTTCCTGCACATATTCACCTCGCCATGACGTATCTGGCACAGGGAAATTCATCTGCGGCATTCAACACGTTGACCTTTGTCCGCGATGCGGATGAAAGCGGCGCATATGCCGAAGCGGCGAATCAACTTCTGCAAAAATATTTTCCATAAAACCCGCGAATTGACATGATAAAATCACGCCCATGAATCGTTATAAATTTCTCATCGCTATTTTAGTTGTTGCCATCTTTGTTTCTGCGTGTTCTGCCCTACCCGGCGGAACGACAACAGATTCCCAGCCTCCGCTTGCGGCGCAGCCATCAGGGACTGTGCTGTTTCAGGATGACTTTACAGAACCGACGACCGGGTGGGATCGCTACATGGTCGCCGAAGGCATCATGGATTATGACTCGGGCGGTTATCGCATTCTCGTCAACGCATTGGAGACGAACTTCTGGGCAACACCGCGCAAAAACTTTACCGATGTGCGTGTCGAAGTGGATTCGGGCAAACTAGCGGGTCCTGATGAAAATCGCATCGGCTTGATCTGTCGTTACTCGAATGCAAATTATTATTTCTTCATCATTACCAGCGACGGTTTTTATGCTCTTGGGTTGTTCAAAGATGGCACAGCAACCTTGCTCGGACAAAGTGAGATGCTTTCCTCATCGAACATCAACAAGGGATTGGCAGTCAATCATCTGCGCGCGGATTGTATCGGTGACATGCTTACGTTCTATGTGAATGGATTCCAGATCGCGCAGGCACAGGATTCCTCGCTGACTTCCGGTGATGTCGGCATGTTGGCAGGCACGTTCAACACTACTGGCGTGGATGTCGTCTTCGACAATTTTGTGACCCTGCAGCCCTAGTTCGTCTGTTGTCCGTTCATGAAGATTTTTCTCGATACCATTGGCTGTCGGCTTAATCAGGCAGAGATCGAATCCATGTCCCGTCAGTTTCGTGCGGCGGGACATGAAATTGTCGCCTCTGCCGAACATGCTGACATGGCAGTGGTCAACACGTGTGCCGTCACCACGCAAGCCGCTTCTGACTCGCGGGGAAAAATCCGCACCATTGCGCGTGCTGGCGTAAATGAAATTGTCGCCACGGGCTGTTGGACGTCCATCCAGCCGAAAGAGGCGGCACTGCTTCCCAATGTCAGGCATGTTGTCACCAACGACAAGAAAGACCTGCTCGTTCCACAAGTCCTTAACCTCCCGCCTGAAACCTTCGATCTTGAGCCCATCGACCGCATTCCGATTCCCGGTTTGCATCGTCGCACGCGTGCCTTCATCAAGGTCCAAGATGGATGCGATAACAAATGTACATTTTGTGTCACGACCATTGCGCGCGGCGAAGGGCGTTCGCGTCCGCTGGCCGATGTCATCAACGATGTCAATGCAGCTCTGGCAGGTGACTCAAAAGAGATCGTCCTCACTGGGGTTCACCTCGGCTCGTGGGGGCAGGAAATGGGGCAGCATCTGCGCGATCTGGTCAAGGCACTTTTGCATGAAACGGATGTCAAACGATTAAGATTATCCTCCCTCGAACCTTGGGATTTGGATGCAGATTTCTTCTCGCTTTGGAATGACAAGCGCCTCATGCCTCACCTGCACCTGCCACTACAATCTGGAAGTGAATCCACCCTCAGGCGGATGGCGCGCAAGACTACGCCTGGTTCCTTCCGCGAGCTTGTGCATGCTGCCCGCGCCATCATGCCAGATGTTGCCATCACGACAGATATCATCGCTGGTTTCCCCGGTGAAACCGATGACGAATTCTCTGAGACATTGGAGTTTGTCCAGGAGATGAGCTTCTCTGGTGGGCATGTGTTTTCGTATTCACCACGTCCCGGTACCGGGGCGGCAAAGATGAGAGGTCAGGTCAAACCTGAGGTGGGAAAGAGGCGCAATCGCATTCTACAAGAAGCGATCGAAGAATCCGCGAAATCCTATCGTGAGAGATTCATCGGAGAGAGGATGTCCGTGCTGTGGGAGTCTACAACCGAATATGGTGAATATGGTTGGCGCATGGAAGGTTGGACAGGGAACTATTTGCGTGTCAGCGCTGTTGCTCCTTCGCCGCGCTGGAATGAGTTGGATGAGGTAACATTAGTTGAGATACAAGACGGGATTTTGAAGGGCGTAATTTAGGATGAGGAAGTTTTTATCTGGAGTCCGAGCCGCTCATGCTTTGATAATCCTTATAGCTGTTAATCTGTTCCTGGCATATTTAATTGGCGATCAATATGGGCAAACCTGGGACGAGCCATCTTTTTATCTTTATGGCGAGCGTTCTTTTGAGGCATATTCACTTGGTCTCTCTGGTAGACCATTAGTTCCTGACCGCCATATCTTTTTTCTGGATCTCCGTTATTACGGTCCCTTCTATACTTCTTTGGGTTGGAAAATTGTTGATTTACTAACGCCTGTCTTGAATGATTGGGCATATCCAGATCTTTGGCATTTGGTAAATTTCGGTTTCTTTCAGGTTGCGTTGATTTCATTATATTTTTTAGCAAAACGCTATATGAGCCAATGGATGGCTTTTTTTGTTGTTTTGCTCTTTAATACTCAACCATTAATTTTTGGACATGCGTTTATCAATCCCAAGGATATTCCTTTCTTAAGTTTTTTTCTGGTGAGTTCAACCCTTGGGTTTTATATGGCAGACGCTGTAAAAACGGTTGAAGAAGACGAGCAGAAATCGGGATCATATCCACAATTTCAACTTCATCTAGCTATTTTGGTTGGATTGTTTGTACTTACTTTTGTA
Organism: Anaerolineales bacterium; assembly: GCA_023382575.1. GTDB lineage: Bacteria > Chloroflexota > Anaerolineae > Anaerolineales > Villigracilaceae > Villigracilis. Next base: position 44,079 of record JAHDWC010000006.1, on the reverse strand, counting down.
GGCAAGGACTTAATTTATTCGGCAATACAGTCCCTTGTCTCTGCGCTGTATAGCGCTCCAACTGAGACATTTTTAGGAAAAATCTTTTCCTTAATGGTGGGGAATTCAAATCGCCTCCCATTGGAAAATTATGTTCACAAAGCGTTTTCGGCGCACCTTGAGCGGACAGTTCTTTATCTCCTGCTTATTTTGTCAGTAGGGAGAAAGCTATATCTAGTCCGTTTAGGGAAGAAGAAACCTGAACTTGTTTTGAGAATAAACACCCAACTGTGGGTGCTGGTCCTCATATCTGGGCTGTTCCTTGGTTTGGCAACGTCAATTCGTTTACTTGCACCTTTTGCGGGTTTATTGGTCGCCATCTATGCTCTTGGGACAAGAGGAAAAAATTCCTTTCCGGTTTTGATCTATTATTTCTCATTAGCTGCATTTACTTGTTATCTGACTTGGCCTTTTCTTTGGGATTCTCCTTTGTATAATTTTTTTGAGGCATTCCAAGTCATGCGGGATTTTCCATTCACAGCAGAGGTTAGATTTATGGGGGATAATATCTCTCCTTTGAACTTGCCTTGGTACTATATACCTTTCCTGATTACGGTACAGAGTACTGAGCCGGCTGTGTTGCTGGCATGGGTTGGGTTCATATTTTTAATATTCACAATATGGAAACACAATCTATATGGGAATCTTGTTCTGCTTGGCTGGTTTATCCTGCCGATTGGACTACAGATTTTCTTGAGTTCAAATGCATATGATAATTTTCGCCAATTTCTCTTTGTACTTCCGCCGATGTTTGTTCTGGCTGGGATAGGCTTGGAGAGTCTGCTGTCCATGGTGAAGCATCGAACCACACGAGGATTGGTGTATGTTATTTGTATCCTCCCAGGCTTGATTGGGCTTGTGACCCTTCATCCAGTTCAATATATTTACTACAATGGTTTTGTCGGTGGAGTCTCTGGGGCGGAGGGTAACTTTGAATTGGATTATTGGTTGACATCTTATCGTGAGGCGGCTTCTTATATTAATGAACATGCTTCTCCAAATGCCAACATCCTTGCATTTGGCTCCGCTTTCAATGGCGCAAGAGACGATTTGACGATCTATAGTTTTATGTCAGAAGATGATATTGACGGGCTTGATGTAACTTTCGAGTATGCGGTGATCACAACTCGTTTTTCCAGTCATCTTGATGTTTTTGAGGATGCGGAACTTGTTTACGAGGTTCGGAGAGGCGGTGCCTTGCTGGCAGTTGTCCGGAAATTGCCATAGCAGCGCTTCGCGTTAGATGATGATTATCATGCGTTGATTACAAATATCACTATCTAGCCCGATGAGATAACTTGTATAATTTGTTAGACATTTCATAATAAAGGAGCAAACCCATGACAGCCCAACTCATTGACGGAACTGCCATTGCGCAAAAAGTGCGTGATGAGGTGAAGGAAAAAGTGGTCAAGCGACTCGCGGAGGGTAAGTCTCAGCCGGGCTTGGCGACGGTTTTGGTTGGTGACCGCATCGACTCGGCGACATATGTCAGCATGAAGCAAAAGGCCTGCGCTGAATTGGGGATGACTTCCTTTCACCACCCTGTTCCAGCGGATATTACTCAAGAAGATTTGGAAAAATTAATCAAGGAATTGAATGCCGATCCAAAGGTGAACGGCATTCTTGTGCAATTGCCATTGCCTGGTCATTTGGACGAAGAACGTGTCTTACAACTTATCAGCATCGAGAAAGATGTAGACGGATTTTCCCCCATCAACCTGGGACGTCTTGCCCAAAAGGGACGCGAACCTCTGTTTGTGCCATGCACGCCTTATGGATGTATCTACCTGCTCAAGGAAGCTGGTGTGAAGATTTCTGGTGCAAATGCTGTCGTGTTGGGACGTTCGAATATCGTCGGTATGCCTGCGGCGCTTTTGCTTATTAAAGAAAATGCTACCGTGACAGTAGTCCACTCGAAGACCAAGGACATCCCTGCTGTCCTACGTGATGCGGATATTATTATCGCAGCAATCGGACGCGCGGAAATGGTGCGCGGCGATTGGATCAAACCCGGCGCTGCGGTCATTGATGTGGGGATCAACGGTATTCCGATGCTCAACCCCGATGGCACGCCGGTGATCAGTCAAAAGACCGGCAAGCCGCGCCAGAAGTTGGTGGGCGACGTCAATTTTGAAGAGGCGAAAGAAGTAGCTGGGTTCATTACCCCTGTTCCTGGCGGGGTTGGTCCGATGACGATTGCCATGTTGATGGCAAATACGCTCAGAGCAGCAGAGATTCAAGATAAATAAAGGCTTCTTAAAATAAAAACAGTCCAGATATCTGGACTGTTTTTATTTATCAGTTTACGGTTTGATAAACAAACCCAGGTGATTGCCGACGAGGCGCTCTCGCCCGGGTTTTCCCATGTCGATGGGGGAGTTGAGGACGCGCGCCTTGCCGTCAAATCCGCGGATTGCCATCGCGGATGAACCGCCGCCATCCATGTTGACGCCAGTATGGACGCCATAGGAAATTAGCAACTCTGCTAGTTCGGGGAAGGTTACACCTTCGCTATAGGTAGCCTGACGTCCATCCACGACCATTAGAGTCAACCAACGACCATTACGGCTCAGTCCCATTGCTGTGCGCGGATTTGGGTCCTGTGCCGCGAGGTTTTTCACCACTTTGCCATCCTGTACCACCATACGGTCACCCGAGATGGCATTGAAGACCCTGCCTTGCTCCTTATTGAAGGTGACTTGGTTCTTCTGCCCAATGTAGATGACCGGTTGAGCGGTTTTCTTCGGCGAATAGATTTTCCCGCGCGAAGCGGCATAGTCACTGATGCGGACTGGATCGCCTCCATTTGGACACAGAGTGGCGGGATCGTAGGAAGAATCGAGATAGCTGAAATATCCGCCGTTGATCGCCGCGTGAACCTTGAACTCCTCGAGGAATTGCGAAGTCGTGCGCGTACAGATCACATCCGTGTTATTCGATGAAGGCGTGACGAGGAATTCCAGCTTTGCCGTTTGCAGGTCAATGGCGAGCACATGCACAACGATCTGGCGCGGAGTGGTCAAATCCTTTCGCAGGTACGTGATGCCAGTGTTGATATTCTGCGTGATGGAAGTGGGTCTGTCTGCTGTAGTGATTTTGACGAGATAATCTTTTGAACACCAGCCGATCTGACCATCCAGCTTTTGGATTTGAGCCCAGCCTGAATTTGACGTATCGTCCAAGGCGGGTACAGTGTCATTTTTGTACAATTTAGCGACGACCTTGCTCGAAAGATTCGGCGCTTCGCGGACGTTTAATGTAGTGGTATTGATCCTATACCAGTTCTTATCCTTGTGTTCAGGGACAGGTGTTGTGGCAGGGGGCTCTTCTGGAGTGGGCGAGTGTACGCTGACCAAATACTCGCTTGAACTCCACCCGACCAACGTGCCGGCCTGGTTGCGGATTCTGAACCATGAGCCGTCAGTGTTTGCGGAGAGGCGTTCGACGATCTCGCCGAAGTAAACCAGTCCAATGGATTCGAAATCCAAACCGGGACCTTCGCGCACTTTCAGCGAAGCAGCGGTGACTCGATACCAGTTTTCATCTTCCTCTTCAGGAGGAGGCGTGGGGGCAGGCGCAGGTGTGAGATATGCGCTCGCGCTCCAACCGGTTAGGCTGCCATCCTGTTTGCGGATTTGCAGCCACGAGCGATCTGTGGTTGCACCAACTTCTTCCACCACTTCATTCAGTGTGACGCTGCCAATTTGAAGCGCGTTCGTGGAAGGACCTTCGCGCACGCGCAGCGAGGCGACGGTCACGCGATACCACTTTCCGGTTGGCTCGGGTTCCGGTTCCGGTTCCGGTTCCGGTTCCGGTTCAGGTTCCGGTTCAGGCTCGGGTTCCGGTTCAGGTTCGGGCTCAGGCTCGGGTTCTGGTTCAGGTTCCGGTTCGGGTGAGGCGCTGAGGCGTTGCAAATAGGCGGCGAAACTCCATCCGGTTAAGCTATCATCCTGCTTGCGGACTTTCAACCAAGTCTTGTCTTCGTTTGAATCGACTTCTTCGACGACCTCGTTCAAAAGAATGCTTCCAATTTGTGTATAGCCAAGACCTGGCCCTTCGCGGACTTTGAGCGATGGAACTGTGACACGCAGGAATTTGCTGGGAACAGGATCGGGGATGGGCGTGTCGCTCAGCCCAAAACGCCCGCGGAACGCATCTATATCACCATTGAAGTAGTTCAGGTCGATGTTGAGACTTTCCACGCCGTAAATGGTGCCGTCGCCGTTGTCGGTGAATTGCCAGAAGGTCCAGGTGTTCCACGGTTTAGGCACGAGGGGATTGGTGACGCCATAATTTGCGATCCAAAGCGGATATTGTTTGAAGTAGTTAAGGGAAGCCGTGGGGATGCCAACCGCTTCTGTATTTTCCCGCCAGTAATAGTAGCCGGTATACACGCCGATCTCTTTGCCGGGCGCCAGTTCCTTGACGCGTTCGAGGAAGGTATACCAGTTCTTCCAGCCTTTGTAGGGACCGTTGTAGTTGTCTTCGAAATCGCCGAAGAGCGGCAATTCCCCGAAACCGCTGCCTTCGAACATGGAGATCCATTTCTCAGCTTGACGCTTCGGTTCTATGCGGCTATCGTAAAACCAGTACGTGCCGCGTGGCAGACCGGCAATTTTCGATTCGCGCCAATTGACCTTGAAGTCGCGGTCGCCCCATAAGTTTTGTCCGGCGCGGATGATGACATACGCCGCCTTCGAACGCATTTTGACAAAGTCAATGCCTTGTGGGGTTTGGGGATCATCCTGGTAAAAGCTGACATCTGGTCCAATAACATTCGCCATAATAAGCCTCCGTGTTGTAACATGGACAGGCAGGATTGCGGATTCAAGCCTGCTTCAGGGATTGCGTGTATATTAATTATATACTAAAGAACTGTGGAATTACTGAGAGAACGGTTAGACGGCGTTCTCAAAATGGGTGATGACCGGCGTTCCACCGGGTTTGCCTTCCACGGCAATGACATCAATTTGCAGATGATCGATCTGATGTTCAGCCGCGAAGTGCTGCGCGGCGTTGAGCATGTGTTCGCGCTTGCGGGCAGTGATCTGATGCTCAGGCAGAAAATTCTGCTTCGACGTTAGTGTCTTGACCTCGACGAAAATGGTCACATCGCCCTGACGCGCCACAATGTCAATTTCTCCATATGGGGTGCGGACGTTGCGGGCGATGATCTCATGCTCGTGTTTGAGCAGCCATTGGGCAGCGACTTCCTCGCCCCATGTGCCAACCCTCTGATTGTGCTTGCTCATGAAATGAAGCGTTCCATAAAACCACGCAGACGGGTGCGCCAATTGCTTTTACGCGGCACGGATTCGGCGACTAATCGCTCGTAATGCTTGAGCATAATGTCAGTAGTCCGCTCGATGGCGTAAACGCGTGACGCTTCACGGGCGGAATGGCTCATTTGCTTGCGCAGCTCCACGTCAAGACAGAGGCGGGTCAGTTTAGCGGTGAAGGCAGGCATGTCATTCGTCGAAAGGAATCCAGTCACGCCATCTTCGATTGTGTCGCCAACGCCGACGGATTCGATTCCCATCACTGCCAAGCCTGCGCCCATCGCCTCAATTACGGACAGCGGATGGACCTCGGTAACCGAGGCAGTGGTGAAAATATCACACATGGCAAGATGAGACGGCAACTGGTCGTACGGAATTCTGCCCGTCATCTTGACGCGGTCGGAGAGATTTAATTCGTTGATGAGCGAGCGGATCTCTTCCTCATATGGTTGCACGCCGCCTCCGATCAAGAGGAGGTAGACGTTAGGAATGGCTTTTGCGATTCCGGTGAACGACTCCAATAAGAATGGCAGATTTTTTTCCAACGCGATGCGCCCCGCATAGACGAGCAGGATGTCGTCTGACTTGTAGCCAAATTTTTCGCGCGGAAGCGCCGTCGCAGACTGAAAGCTTTTTAAGTCCACGCCGTTGGGTACGACCTCGATCTCGCTTTCGACCTTTAACTCACGCAGGACTTTTTCCATGCCTTCCGATGGTGTGATGACCATGTCTACAGCTTTGCAGAAAGAAGGCATATAAGATTGCAAAAGCCCCTGGCTGACTTCCTCCGGCATCATCGGTAGATATGTTTGTGCATACAGGTCGTAGCGAGTGTGGTTGGTATACACAATGGGAATTTTGATAGGACGGCAATAGCGCAGGGCGAGCCGTCCGCTTAGGAAGGGGTGATGTACATGGACAATGTCCATGGTTTGCAATATTTTTTTCGCTGCGCGTGAATACCGCATGGAAAGATAAAATCCCGTATCTGCCAGCGGCAGGCCGGGACTGCGGATGATATTCTTTTCCTGGTCTTTGTAGTCCAGGTCGCCAAACGTGAAGACGAAGACGTCATGTCCCGCCTCTTCGAGATATTGCTTGTTGATCTCGACGTAGTTTGTGATCCCGCTGATATACGGTTTGTAACTGTCGACCATCATTCCAATGCGCATATAACTATGCTACGTCATGCGCGGATGAATGTCAAGGTGACGATTGGGCGTGGTAGAATTACCTCCCCTTAGGAGTTCCATGACGGTTAAATTGATTTTGCGGAATAAAGAATATGAAGTCAAAGCCGGGATGGCTTTACTGGATGCTTTAAAGAAATGCAACATCGTCCCTGAATCGGTCATCGCCACACGGAACGGCGAGATGATTACAGATGATGAGATATTGAACGATGGGGATGTTGTCAAACTGGTCGCTGTAATTTCAGGCGGTTGATGATGAAGTGTAAGAAGTGCGGCGGAAAAGCCTCCATCCATATGCGCCAACACAAGCTGGCGTTGTGCAAGGATCACTTCCTTGAGTGGATTCCCGAACAGACAGAACGGTTCATAAAAAAATATCGCATGTTTAACCGCAATGAAAAGATCCTTGTGGCAGTTTCAGGCGGCAAGGATTCGCTTTCGTTGTGGGATATTCTCGCCCGTCTGGGTTATCAAGCAGATGGGCTGTATCTCGGACTTGGCATCGACGGTGGCATCGGGTATTCGCACGAATCTCAGCGGCTGACCGAAAAATTTGCGCAGGAAAATAATCTCAAACTCCATATTGTCGATGTTGAAAAAGAATATGGTCATTCCATCCCGGTGTTGGCTAATATCAGTCATCGCGGACATGGCAAACCATGTGCTGTTTGCGGATTGGCGAAACGCCATGAAATGAATCGCATCGCGCGGGACTTGGGATATGACGTTCTCACGACAGGGCACAACCTCGACGATGAAGCGGCTGTTCTCTTTGGCAACACGTTGAGTTGGTCATCTGACTATTTACTGCGGCAGGGACCTGTCCTGCCTGAATCGGATGGTTTGGCGCGCAAAGTCAAACCATTGTGCCGCTTCTATGAACGCGAGATGACCGCCTACGCCATCGCCAGAGGCATCGAATATATTTATGAGGAATGTCCGTTTGCTGTGGGGTCACAGCAGATATTTTATAAAGAAGCGCTCAATCAGTTGGAAACTGCCCGACCCGGCGCAAAACTGACGTTTTATATCAAGTTCCTGGATGCCAAACAAAGCGGCGAACTATTCATATCAAAAGAAACAGACCGGAAGAATTTGAACGCCTGCCCGGAATGTGGACAAGCCACATCTGCGCCGGGGTTGTGTTCGTTTTGCCGCTTGATGGAAAAGGCAAAAGCCGAAACGCAATAAAAAATGGCGTCCGTAAATGGACGCCATTTTTGTTCACAGAAGTTTTACGATCTCAACAATGTTGTGACCAAACCTAAAAGGAACAATCCCACCGCAGTGTAGCCCACAATTTGCTCAGGGGTGATGATGTTGATCTTCGGCATATCAAAACTTAGCCGATCCATCTCAAAGTTGGAGGGCGCATCCTGCTTGCCGATGAGCGCATCGCGGAAGGCAAGCACGTTCGCAGGGCGGTCATCAGGGTGCAGTGACATTGCCCACAGGATGGCTCGCTCTATGTGAGGGCTGAGGCGTGGATTAATGTCTCTGGGCGGGGCCAGGTTGCGGGAATTAAGGAAGCGCTTCCGCACTTCGGCGGGAGGTTCGTTTGTCAGGAGGTGGTAAAGAGTCGCCCCGAAAGAGAAAATATCCGCTCTGGGGTCGGTGTGAGTATCGTCGCCGCCATATTGCTCCAGCGGAGTATACAGCGCAGTGCCTTGCCCGTGGATGACCGTGATAGTGACCTCATCGGGCGCCATGATCTTGACCAATCCAAAATCCACCAGTTTGACCAAACCACTCGGCGTAATTTTGATATTGCTGGGTTTGATGTCGCGATGGACGATGGGCGGCTCTTGATGGTGCATGTAGTTCAGAGCGTCTGCGATTTGCACCGCCCAGCGTAACACTTCATTTTCTGAGAGGAAGGTGTTGTTACGGCGCGCCTCTTGCATGCGCTCGCGCAGATCCTTGCCGGGGACATAGTCCATGATGAGGTAATCGCGAATGCCCTCGGCAAAATAATCGGAGACTTTGGGCAGGTTGGGGTGATCGAGGCGTGCAAGCACAGACGCCTCACGAAAGAATTGTTCGCGGGCTTGTGCAAGCATTTCTGGGGAGAGGGCCTGGTTGTGCTCCACTTCTTTGACGGCGCAAAGACGCCCTTGCAGGCGCAGATCTTCTGCAAGGTAAATATTGCCTGTGCCGCCCTGCCCGATCTGTTCACGGACAACGTAACGGTCACGCAGGACCTCCCCGTTCTTCAGTGATCGGGGCAAGTCTTCTCCTTGGTTCCTGTGTGGAGTGGATTTTAGTCGAAGTGATATTTTCGGCGTGTATCACTTGTATATTGAAAACGTGACATTTACAATATAAACATTGCACAGAAATCCACTTTTCTGCTATATTATAAACGCCTTTGTCGCGAATGGAAAATAATTCCGCATGTGGATTTGGTGCGAAAAACTTAAAAGGCGGTGATCGAGGAGCGAATGGAACACGACGGTGATTTTCCAATACTGGTTGCACAGGATGGTCCGCTAAAAGGACAGCGTTGGTCGTTAAACCATACTTTGATGATCGGGCGTGACCCGAGTTGCGATATCCAACTTCCAGACCGGCAGGTTTCCAGATTCCACGCCCGCATCACGCCGACCCCTGAAGGCGTGACCATGGAAGACCTTGGCAGCAAGAATGGCACAAACCATAATGGCACCGAGTTGACTGCTCCCATCATGCTTCAAGATGGCGACCTGTTGGGAATTGCACTGGCACAGCAGTTCCTCTTTCTCACATCCGATGCCACCATGCCGCTTGCGGAAGGAGGCAGCCGCCCCGGGCGGTTGCTGATGGATCAGAAATCTCGTCAGGTATGGGTCAACCAACAACAGTTGGTTCCACCGCTTTCTGCCCAACAATTCAAACTCTTGTGGATGTTGTACAAGCGACAGGGACAGGTGGTGGGGCGCAGCGAACTCGTCTCAGTGGTTTGGGGCGAGGAGCAGATGGCGGGCGTCTCTGATCAGGCGTTGGACGCGCTCATCCGCCGCCTGCGCGACCGGTTGGCATTGCTTGACCCTGGACATCAATACATCAACACCGTGCGAGGACACGGCTTACGTTTGGATAACCCTCCGATCGGTGAATAAAAGACATCATGGACGCTCAATCAGAAAAAGTACTCGCTCAATTAATTCGCGGTACACGCATTGCAACTCTCAGCACCTTGCGTGACGAAGCGCCGCAAGTCTCGATGGTGGCGTATCTTGTCACAGATGATTTTTCTGCGTTCTACATTCACGTCAGCCGGCTGGCTCAACACACCGTGGACATGCAAAAGGACAAACGTGTGAGTCTCCTCATCTGCGAAACCGATGATGGCAGACCCGACCCGCAAACCTTGGCGCGTGTTTCCATCCGGGGCGTGACCGAATCCATTCAAAATGGCGAGCCGGGATATGCGCGCCTCAAAGAAGCCTATCTGGCGCGCTTCCCTGAAGCGGAAAAACTTTTTAGCCTGGCAGATTTCAACTTTTGGCGTATCACCCCAAAGGGCGGACGATATGTTGCCGGGTTCGCCAAAGCCTACAACATCACAGCCGAAACTCTCGTCAAAGTTTCGAAGCGATAGATATGGGCGGCAGTTGCATTCGCAACTGTCGCTTTTAATTTTAGGAGTATCCATGGAAGCCTTGAAATTACTTGCTATCTTTGCGCATCCCGATGACGAATCAATGGGGATGGGCGGCACGTTGGCGAAGTATGCCGCCGAAGGGGTCGAGACGCATCTCCTCTGCGCTACACGCGGAGAGAGAGGCTGGTTTGGCCCTGCGGAAGAGAATCCCGGCTTGGAGCGACTCGCTCAATTGCGTACTTTGGAATTGGAAAACGCAGTCCGCGAACTTGGCATGACGAGCCTTTCCTTTCTCAACTACATCGATGGGGACGTGGACAAAGCTCATCACGCAGAAATCGTTCAGAAGATCGTTACCCATATTCGCAGAATCAAACCGCAAGTGGTGGTGACGTTTCCGCCGGACGGCAATTATGGTCATCCCGACCACATTGCAATTGGGCAGTTCACCCAGGCTGCCATCGTCTGCGCGGCGGACGCGAATTACACCGATCTTGACGAACGTGCGCCGCATTGTGTTTCGAAGCTGTATTACATGGTGGATAGTGAGACTTTTATCAATTTGGTTGCACCCTTCATGGGCGATATGACCTTCCAGGTCGATGACCAGATGCGCGGCGAAGCGCCATGGAAAGAATGGATGATCACCACTCGCATCGATATGGCGGAGTATTGTCATGCGGCGTGGCGGGCGATCTTATGCCATCAAAGTCAACTGCCAACGCTTGGCGCGCTGGTCGAAATGCACGAAGATGCGGCAGTCTCTGTATTGGCAATGCAAGGCACGTTCTATCGTGCCTTCAGTTTGGTCAATGGCGGCAGAAGACCGGAGACAGATTTATTCGATGGGCTGAGATAAGAACGAAAACTTTAGCGGTTGGAGAATCATATGAACAACGAACTGAAATTGCTGGCTGTATTTCCCCATCCAGATGACGAAACGTTGGGACTGGGCTCCACGTTGGCGCGTTATGCTGCCGAAGGAATTCAAACTTATCTAATTTGTGCCACACATGGCGAACGCGGTTGGTTTGAATCCGAAGGTCCCAATCCTGGCTTTGAAGGCGTGGCGAAAATCCGCAAAGCGGAGTTGGATTGTGCCGCCAAACATTTGGGAATCCGCGAAGTTGTTATGTTCGATTATTTGGATGGTGATGTGGATCAGGCAAAGCCTGATGAGATCATCCGCCGCATCGTCACGGAAGTGAGGCGGATCAAACCACAAGTGGTGGTGACCTTTCCACCTGACGGCATTTACGGACACCCCGATCATATTGCGCTTTCACAGTTCACGAATGCAGCTCTCATTTGTGCCGCGGATGGAACCTACCCCGACTTGGCAAATCTCCCACCTCATCGCGTGGACAAACTATATTACATGGTCGATTCTGCTGATGTGGTCGCTGCCTCGAATGAAGCCTTTGGCGGCATCAGCATGGACGTGGATGGTGTGACTCGTCGCCATATTGGCTGGGAAGACTGGCAGGTCACCACGCGCCTCGATAATCACGCCTATATGGAGGTTGTCGCCAGGGCGATCCATTGTCATAAATCACAGTTGCCGGGCTATGGTCCCATCGCAGAATGGACAGCCGATCAACTTAACTCTGTTTTTGCCATTGGGAATTTTTATCGCGCGTTTAGTCTGGTCAATGGCGGCAGGCAGCTTGAGACGGATTTGTTTGAAGGCATAAAAAAATGACAGTCACCTGCAAGGTGACTGTCATTTGATCTATCCCATATTTTTCTTCATCGAAAGTTTCAGCGCGATTTTGTACACCTCGCTGAGTCTTTCTCCCATCGCCTTGGCTTCGGGATTATCAGCCTGCGATTCCATCTGGGTAACCAATCCGCTCAGGGTGTCTAGCAATGGCTGAGTGAGCATCCCTTCGTTCTGCGTCAGCGCGGCTTCGATGGCGGCGGCATCGGGTAGTTGGATCAACTGTTCGATGAACATCACTTCGGGCGGCGCACTGGCGGCTTGCAAGACCTGGATCATCTTTTGCAGTTTGCCCATGCGGGCATAATCGTTCTTTTCCGAAGCCTGTCGCAGTAGTTGTTGAGCAATCTCTACTGCATCTTGCGTGAAGTTTTCGAGGTTCGCCTGCGTGGCTTTCTCGATATCCTCTTGAGCCAACAGCGACTCGACGAAATCCTGCGCTTGTTTGTAGCGCGCTTCCATCTGTTTGTCCACATCGTTCACAAATTGCAGCAGCTTCTCGCGGATACCTTCCAGCCGGGTCTTTTCGTCGCCGCTGGATTGATCGATGCGCTCCGAAAGATTTTGGAAGAAGACATAATCCATACCGCCGCGCGCCAGCGAGACGTACGCCCGGATGCGGGCATCCGTTTGTGACTCGAGGACGAAGTCCAGTAGCTTTTCGCGGGTGAGACCTTGCCCCGCCTCTTGCAGGACCTTTTGAGCGGCTTCCAATTCCCCGACAGATTCCTTTAGCTGACGACCGTACTCGGTCTCTTCGAGCAATTGGGTTTGGAGGTCGATCAATGCACGTGCAATTTGTTCCTGTCCGCTGCTGAGGGCGCTTTGCGCGATGCGGCTGAATAGAGCAAAGAATTGCTCATCGATCATTTTTGCATTTTGCTTGATCAACTCCGAGCGGACATCCTTCGTTGTGATTTGAATCAGCTTTTCGATGAGTCCGACGCGTTCTTGTTGTTCCTTGAGCATTTCTGGCGTGATGCCATCCTTGCCGAGGATCGTTTCTAGCATGGATTCATACGTCAGGTTGGCTTGCGGTTTTAGCAAATAGGCTTTGCGCTTTTCGGGCGGAAGGCGGTCGGTGACCTGCTTGATAAGCGGCCCGATCATCCGCTCTTGCTCATTCATGGGCAGTCCCAGTTCGGCAGGGAAAAAGGTGAGCAGAAGTTCTTTTTCGTTGTCATGATAAACAACGGGTGTGGCAAGCCTGCCCTGGTATCCGCAGTATGGACAGCGAGCGTGATTGGATTGTCCGCTCAACAGCCTTTGCTTGGCTTGCGGATCGGCGGTCACATCGAACAACTGCTCGACGTTGGCAGTAATCATTTGTTTACAACGGGGACATGCGATCTGAGTTTGAGCCATCTATTGATTTCCGACTTTCGATTTGAATTTACGAGTTACGCATCATGACTCGCGGTGTGGAGTCCATGATGCGTAACAAATTGATAAACGATGAAAGATTATCCGACTAACTCTTCCAGCCGGTCGATATAGCTTTCCATCACAGCGAAGGTTTCTTCGACAGGTTTCGGAGTGGTCAAATCCACGCCGGCGCCTTTGAGCACATCCAACGGATATTTAGATGAACCTGACTTGAGGAAACCGAGATAATCTTCGGCGGCGTTGGGTTCGCCGCGCAGAATTCTACCAGCAAGTGCATGTGCGCCAGAGATGCCAGTGGCATAGGCATACACATAATAATCCTGGAAGAGATGCGAGAAGGTTGACCAAACCATACCCACACGCGGGCGGTCGATCTTGACTTTGGGTCCAAAACCCTCAGTGAACAGATCCGCCATCAGATCCTGCATGGAATCAGCGGTGAGCGGCTCGCCGCGTTCGGCGCGTTGATGCGTTTCCAGCTCGAAGCGGGCGAGGGTGGGCATCTGGAAGAAGTAGCGGAAGAAGTTTCCGCCTACGGCTTCTTCGATGAGCGCGATCAGGAAGTTTTTATCCTTGATGGTGTTGAGCAAATGTCCGCGCATCATGGCTTGATTGAAGTTTGATGCGACCTCCGCGACGAAGAGCGAATAATTGGCATAGGCAAGCGGCTGATTCTTCCAGGTCAAATGGGAATGCATCGAGTGACCAAGCTCATGCGCCAGCGTGCTCATGCTGCCAATGTCTTCGGTGTACGACATCATAATGAACGGATAGGTTCCGGGTGAACCGTAGGAGAACGCGCCGTTCATCTTGCCTTTGTTCGGGGTCGAGTCTACCCAGCGATTTTTGAGGCATCCCTCACGCAGGGTGCTGACATATTCCTTGCCGAGCGGCGCGAGGCTATCGCTGATGAGGTCGACTGCCTTTTCAAACGAGATTTTGGGTTTCTTCTTGGCGATGGGAGCCCACATGTCGAAATATTGAATGTCGCGCAGTTTCAAGGCTTTGCGGCGCAATTCAAAATAACGATGCCAGACAGGCAGCTTCTTCTTGAAGGTGTTGATGAGATTATGGAAGACTTCTTCCGGGATGTTGTTGTTGAACAGCGAGGCGGAGAGGGTTGAATCAAATTTCCGCGCACGCATATTGAACACGTTCATGCTGATGGAGTTCGAGAGATTCGTGGCAAGCGTGTTCTTGAATTCGAGATGCTTGTCATGATAGCTTTCAAAGGCAGACTGGCGCACCTTGCGGTCAGGATGTTCGAGCAATGTGGAATAGAAATTGCTTTGGGTGACTTCGATCTTTTTGCCCTTGCTATCTTTGGCGGGCGCAAATTTGAAATCAGCATTGACCAACATGCTGGTGCTGTTGCTCGGGCCGCCGAAAGGATCGGCTAACATGCCAAGGATCTCTTCCACTTCACCAGAGCGGACGTGAGCCTGCTGGCGGAAAAGGTCATCGAAATTCTGGCGATAGACGGCAAGTTCCTTCTTCTCGCTCATCCATTTCTCGAGCGTCTCTTTGCCGATCTTCAGCAGTTCTGGGTTGAGGAAGGAGACCGCCGCGAAGACCTGTCCGAACATGCCTTGTGCCTTGCCGACCATCCCTGCCGCAGCTTGATTGGTCGTATCCACGGCGTAGGAGAATTGAGCATACATGAAGATGATTTGTGCGCGACGCACAAGATCTTCAATGGCGGAGACTCCTGCCAGCAACTCGGCGGGGCCTTCGCCCAATTTACCTTCATGCTTCCGAACATTGGGAACGTCTTTCAAGACGGCTTGCAGGGCCGCCTCCCATTCCTTTTGCGATTTGAAAACACTTTCCGCGTTCCAGGTATATTTCTTATTTACCTTATTTCGGGGAGGGATGGTATTGGGCATGGAATGATCCTTTATTTGATTTGTAGTCGATTGTACCATTCGGGTTTAAGCCCCGACACGGTCTTAAAGTATGATTTTCTCAACGCGGAAGGGAGAAACAGATTCGCGCTCCGGCATCTGGCTGCGGGTCCGCCCAGATGCGCCCGCCATGCGCTTCCACAATCGCACGTGCGAGATAAAGTCCCAGCCCGGCGCCTTTCGTCTGCTTGACGGCATTCGTCGAACGATAGAAGCGGTCGAAGATGTGAGGCAGGTCCTTGGCGTCGATGCCTGGTCCTTGATCGCTGACGCAAACAATTACCTGATCGTTGCGCACACTGCCGCTAATTTTGATCTCGCCCTGGGTGGCATATTTCAGCGCATTGGAGACAAGATTGGAAAGCACCTGTTCCAACCGGTTTTCATCACCGAGGATGACGGGAAAATTTGGAGGGAAATCTGCCACGAGTTTGTGCTTGGGCGATTGCGACGCAAAACGCTCGATCACTCTTGACGCAAGGCTGGGCAGTGAAACGTCAGCTTGATTCAAGCTGAGACCTCCCGCCTGCAACCGCGAAGCATCGAGTAGATCATCGATCATCTTGGATAAACGATCCGCCTCTTCTTCGATGACAGCCAGCGAGTCGTTGATGGTGCGTTTATCCCAACGGGCATCGTCGCGCCGCAGTGTGGAGGCATAGCCTTTGATCAGCGCCACCGGCGTCCGCAGTTCATGGCTGACGATGGAGATGAACGTCGCCTTGATTTCGTCCGCAGTGCGGAAGTGGGTGATGTCTCGCACGCTGACGATAATGTTACGCAGTTTCCCTTCTTCAGAGAGCAGTGGGGCATACGTGATTCCCACCGGCAGTGTGGGCGGCAGCGGGCGTTCCAAATCGCCTTCCACATACAGCGTGGCATTGGGCGTCAATGGCCAGCCATTATGGACGGCTTCTTCCAGTGTGTTGCCTTGCGGCTCTTTCTTCCATTGAATGACCTGACTATGATTCTTGCCGACAATCTCTTCCCGTCCCTGACCGAATATTTTACAAAACGCTTCATTACATCGTTCAAGGTTCATCTGCGCATCGAGGATGAGGATTCCATCCGCAGCGGATTCAAGCAATGCGTCGAGGCGCTTCTTCTCATACGAGACTTGTCCGTAGAGTTGTGCGTTGAAAACAGCGATGGCAGCTTGGTCTGCGAAAGATTGCAAAAGGACCCGGTCATTGGGGGTGAACAGGTCGGGATAATTGCGGAAGATGAAGATCACGCCGATGACTTGTCCGTGCGCGGCGAGTGGAAGACCTGTGCCATTGAGCAGACCCATACTGGCGGTGTAGGTCAATTCCTTCAACATGCGGTTAAGTTCGAGCACATCCAACTCGCGGACTTTTTCTTCGGCGAGGAGCGGCGTGAGATAGGAAAGAAATGCCGGGGCGATTCCATGTGCTGCCACCACGCGCCAACCGTCAGCGTGTTTGAGCGCTATCAGTCCGGCCTGACCCGCTAACATTTCAATGGAGATGCGCAAGATGCGCGCCAATAATTTTTCCAGGTCGAGTTCCTGGGTGAGCGCGCGAGAGATTTCCAGTAAATAATCGCGTTGGCGAACGCGAAAATCAGGCAACATGGATGGAATGATGGACATGTCTTAATATTTTATCACCGGCATACTCTTGTCGGTGTAAGAGTTGTGTAAATGAAAGTGGTGTATACAAATTTGCGACTTAAGAATTTTGTTATTAAAACCTGTTGACCCTAGTACTAATAGGCTATACAATATTAAAAATTCATTATATCCCTACGGATGCGATGACCATGACCTTAAACTGGTCGCTTCCCCATATAGGGTGGGTGTAGGAGAGCGAAACAGCGAAATCGGCTATATACCGGGTTTGCTGTTTTTTTTGTTAACGATCCTTGGGAGTAGTGAGAATTCATTCAATTCTTTTCATTTCATTTGAGGACGTGATACATGTTGAAGTCATTGAAGTTGTTAACGTTGTCTTTGGCTGTGATTGGCTCGTTATTTTTGGGCCCGATCACAACCGTTCGTGCGCTGACGTATCCGGCGGAAATCAATAAAAGTTTTACGCCCATCTCCATTACGTCTGGCGGCACATCCCGCCTGCGGGTGACCATCTATAACCCGAATGCCAATCCGCTGACGAGCGCTGAATGGGACGATAATCTCATTGGCGTTCAGCCGGGGCTTTCGATTGCCAATCCGCCAAACGTCGTGCAGACTTGTTCCGGCACGGTGACGGATGGTTCGGGTGGCACCGTCGACCCCGGCGATACAGCCATTCGTCTGAGCGGCGGAACTGTTCCCGGACAGGTGGGCAGCAACCCCGGTAGCTGTTATGTGGAAGTGAGCGTCACCTCCACAACGCCGGGTAACCTCATCAATACCATTCCGGCTAATGAACTGTCGTCTTTTACGATTGACCCACTCGACACAAATATTCCCCCTACCCCTGTTTCAATTACAAATACAACCCCTGCCAGCGCCACCCTCAACGTTGTGGCCGTCCAACCGCCTTCGGTGAGCAAAGGGTTTGCTCCCAATACGATTTTTGTCGGGCAGTTAAGCACGCTGACGATCACGATTCGCAACAATGACTTGAATGCTGCATTGACCAATACCACATTCACCGACACGCTTCCCACTGGAGTGGTAGTGGCTACTCCACTGACAGCGAGTCTCACAGGATGTGGCGCAGGGACGCTCTCCTCAACCCTTGGCGGACCAGCATTAGCCGCGGGTGATACCGCCATCTCATTGAATAATGGCACTATTGCCCGAAATTCAAATTGTGTCATCACAGTGGCTGTTACCTCCGTGCTGGAAGATGCTTATACCAACACCATCCCGGCGGGACCTCCCGGCTCTGGCTCCGTGCAGACCCAGCAAGGTGTGACCAACGCTTCACCCGCTTCTGCCAATTTGAACGTTCAGGCATTTAACTTAAGTAAGGCTTTCTCACCCTCGACGATTGCTGTCGGCGGTGTTTCGCAGTTGACCATTACGATTCAGAATCCGGCGAACTTTACCTACACGGGCGTAGCTATCACAGATAACCTGCCAACTGATGTGGTTATTGCCTCGCCAGTGACTACATCTGCTACCGGCTGTGGATCTCCTTCCTTTGTAGATGGAACTGGCGGGTCGTTGGATGCGGGGGATACTTCCCTGCGAATGACAGGCGGAGACATTGCTCCTAATTCGAGTTGTGTGGTCACAGTCAATGTAACCGCTGCGATGGATGCGACAGAGGGGACCGTGACCAATACCATCCCGGCTGGTGCGATGACGACCGACCAGGGAAATTCCAATCATTTGCCTGCTACCGCAAACCTGACGATTGAAGGGCTTGAAGTCGTCAAGGCTTTTTCGCCGCCGACCTTTGCGGCTGGCACCACCAGCACGTTGACGATTACGGTTCGTAATCCATCGCCCAATCCGTTTACGGGGGCAAGCTTGTCGGATACATTGCCGACCAGCCCCAATAGCAATTTACGCTTTACTGGCACGCCGACGACAACCTGTACAACTGGTAGTGATGGCGCGGCTGTAGCTCTTTCTGGATTGCCTACTCGAACTGTGACGTTGACAAGTGGCACAATCCCCGGCGGTTCGATTGCCAGCCCTGGGACTTGTACCATTATTGCAACTGTGACAACTGATGCGGATGATCCGGCAGCGGGGCCCTATACTAATACCATCCCTGCGAATAATATCGTTACTGCGGAAGGTGGGACGAATTCCGCCCCGGCTTCTGCCAATGTTTCTGTGACGACTGTTAGCGTGGCAAAATCATTTGGAACAAGCCCGATCGTAGCCGGACAGAATAGCACTGTGACGATTACGATCACTAACCCGGCCACGGGCGGCGCGTTGACGGGCATCGACCTGATTGACACACTTCCCACAGGTTTGACAGTTTCTGGCACGCCAGCATCGCCTCAATGTAATGGAGGCGTGGTAACCAGTACGACAACATCTGTCACTCTTACAGGTGGCTCTCTTCCCGCAGGACCAAGCAGCTGTACGTTGACGTTTACCATTACGGCCTTGTCAACTGCGTCTGCCGGAACCTATACCAATACCATCCCTGTTGGCGATCTGGATACTAATGAAGGACCGACTAACAGTAATAGCCCCAGCGCTAACATTACAGTCAATGCAGTTAGCATCATTAAGGCTTTTTCTCCGACAAACATCCAGGCGAATGGAACCAGCACCCTGACGATCACGTTGCGGAATCCCACGGGTTCGGCGTATACGGATGTCAATTTCACAGACACCCTGCCTGCGGGGTTGTCGGTGGCGGCTTCTCCAGTGCCGATTAATAACTGCGGCGGCTCGCTGGAAAATGCTTCTGGTATTCCTCTTGCAGCTGGGCATACAGCGATCCAATTGGTTGGGGGAACCATCCCGGCTAGCCCTTCTCCACCAACGAATGCCACCTGTACCATCATTGTCCCTATTACTGGGACAACCGCCGGAAGTTACCCAAACTCGATTCCGATTGGCGGATTAACCACTGACGAGGGACCCTCGAATGTTGTCGCTGCAAACGCGACTTTGAACATTTACCCCACGGGAGCGGGCGTCACGCTGACGAAAACCTTCCTGCCGACTGCAATCAATGTCGGGCAGAATTCGCGCTTGCAATTGACCGTCACAGCCCCGGCAGATACCGACCTGAATAACTTCTCGATCACAGATGACCTTCCTGGTGATTTAACTGTCAGTAACTCGACAGCGCCTACTGTCACAGGGTGTGGCGTTACCGTGGGATCTGCAAACTTTAATCCTCAAGTTGGCGATACCATCATCACGTTAACTGGCGGCACAGTCACGCGTGGTACGAATTGTGTCATCACAGTGTATGTCACCAGCAACACGGGCAGTACTGCAGGTGTTGTCAATCAAAATAGGATTAATCCGGGCGATATTACCAATACTGAAACAAGATCCATTCCCAGCCCCGTAAATGCGAATCTAACCGTGCGGACAGTAAGTACGTTGACCGCCAGCAAGGCGTTCTACCCGCCCATTGTGAATCCAGGCGGACTCTCCACGTTGACCATTACGCTGACAAATACGGGTTCGTCTCCACTGGTGAACTTGACTGTCACCGATAACTTGCCGGCAGGAGTAGAAGTAGCTCCCAGCCCGAATGCCAGTACAACTTGTGGAGCAGGAACGTTGACGGATGGTTCGGGTGGAACTTTGAATGGTGGCGATACTTCTGTCCGTTTGAATGCTGGCACCATTCCCGCTCAGGTTGGCGCAGTGCCTGGGCTTTGTACGATAACGTTTGATGTTCGTGGGCTGACGTCTGGCACGCGCACCAATACCATCCCGACCACGGGTGTGATCGGAACCATTCAGGGCACATCCTCGACGATGAATGCGCAGGCAGCTGCGACAGCGGTTTTGACCGTTCAGAATCTGGCGATTGAGATCGTTAAGGGCTTTGTACCTCAACTTGTGTATGGTGGCGCTGTCTCTACATTGAACATCGAGTTGCGCAACCCCAACACCGCCGCTGTGTTGACCGGCATCACTTTCGTAGACAACATGCCAGCAGGCATGATCATTGCCGACCCGCCGCTCTTTACCCCCTCTGCGGTTGGTGACTGTGGACCCGGAGCTACCATCACAGGTACGCCGGGAACCAATACATTTACATTTAGCGGCGGCACCCTGGACGCAGGCGAAGAATGTACCATGAGCCTGAGCGTCACTATGACCGTGAACGGCAACCTGACCAATACCATCCCTGCCGGTGCAGTGACCACGTTCAACGGCGTCTCGAATGGAACACCTACCTCCGCCTCTTTGACAAACCTCGCAGGGGCGAGCATCGAAAAAAGTTTTGCCCCGAACCCGGTCGCTTCGGGTCTGGGAAGTTACTCCATTCTGACCATCACCATCCGCAGTACCGCCAATGTGGCGTTGACGGATATGGGCTTGGTCGATAACCTGCCCACAGGGTTGCAGGTTGCTGGCGGCTCTGCCCCCGCGCCGACCAACGCCTGTGGTGGCAATTTGGAAGATGGTTCCGGCAATCCTATTGCCCCGGGTGATACCACGATCCAACTCATAGGCGGAACTCTGCCTATTGGCTTCAGCGTTTGTACCATCACGGTTCCGGTCACAGGCGCCAACCCCGGCGTGTACACCAATACCATCCCGCCGAGTTCGCTGACAAATAATGAAGGCGTGTCCAACCAGTCTCCTGCAGAAGATGACCTGACGCTGACTCCTTACAGCCTTGGAAACCGCGTCTGGTATGACGCGAACAACAATGGATTTGTCGACTCTGGCGAATCTGGAATCCCCGGCGTGCGCGTCGAACTCTACCGCGACAGTGGGTCCACCCCCGGAGTCTTCGACGCCGGTGACGTCTTTGTCGGCTTTGAGACGACCGATGCGACAGGCTACTATCGCTTCGACGACCTTGGCGCGGACAATTATGTTGTCGTCATACCCGCGGATAACTTCCGGGCTGTCACTGGCGACACCGTGCCGGGTGATCCGCTGGAAGGATACTTGAGCAGCGGCTCTGCACTGACTGGCACGACCATTACTGATAGCTTCAATCCCGACCCGGATGATCCCGGTCTCGGCTCGGTCGATAACGACGATAATGGCGGCTCCTCCTTCACTGGATTGACGCTGAACTATGTCGCAGCGCAGGCTGTCACTTTGGGGTCTGGACCCACTGAACCCACGGGCGAAGCGGACCCATCCCCGAATCCTGGAACCGGCGAAGCGGTCGATAATCAAAGTGACCGCACCGTGGATTTCGGCTTCTATCGTTTGGAACTGGGCAATCAGATCTTCAACGATCTCAACAACGATGGCATCTTCAATGCAGGCGATTCGCCTCTGCCCGGTGCGACAGTTCAACTGTATGCGAGCAATGGCACCACCGAAATCAACGTCGGCCCGGATGGCATCTTGGGCACGTCTGACGATGCGCCGGGCGGCGTGATGACGGGCGCAGGTGGAACGTATCTCTTTAGCGGATTGCCCGCTGGAGATTACATCGTGCGCGTCACACCACCTTCAGGCTATAGCACCATCGACACTGGCGACTCTGCGGATAGCGCCAACCCGAATAACAATGTCGACAACAACGACAACGGCATTGGCACCACGCCCGGACAAGTCTCCAGCAATGTGGTGACCCTGACACCCGGTGTCACCGGTGTAAGTACAACTGTGGATAACGCTACTGCCACTACGAGTAATCCATCTGTCGACTTTGGTTTCGTGCCTCTGTACAGCCTTGGTAATCGCGTCTGGTTTGACACGAACAACAACAGCACACTCGATGGCGCCGAAGTCGGCATTAATAACGTACGCGTCGAGTTGTATCTCGATGATGGCGATGGCGTCTATGATGCTGGCGATAGCTTTGTCGCCTTCGATACGACCGACACAGATGGCTATTACCGCTTCGATAATTTGAATCCCGGTAACTATGTCGTTGTCATCCCGAACAATCAATTCACCTCCGGCGGACGACTGGAAAACTACTGGAGCAGTGGCACAAGTGCCACAGATGCTGGCGTTATCAGCGATTCCACGTCGGTTGATCCCGATAACGACGTCGATAGCGAAGACAATGGCATAACGACCTTTACTGGCAATGCCATCAACTATGTCTCATCTCAGGCGGTGACCTTGGGTCCGGGCTTAAGCGAGCCGACAAACGACAACGACCCGACAACCAACCCCGAACCCGGCGAAGCGCCCAACAATCAGAGCAATCGCACTGTCGACTTTGGCTTCTATCAACTCGAATTGGGCAACCAGATTTTCTGGGATGTAAATGCCGACGGCACGTTTGGCGGTGGTGATACGCCCATCGATGGCGCGACCGTTCGCCTCTTCACCGGCGATGGCTTGACCGAACTCGACAGCTTCACCACTGGAGTGGATGGTCAATATCTCTTCAGCGGCATGCCTGCTGGAAATTATGTTGTGCGCGTCACGCCGCCAGCCGGGTTTGAAAGCACCATCGACAGCGCCGATACGACCACGCCAAACAACAATATCGACGACAATGACAACGGTGTTGGGACTGGCGCTGGCGAAGTTTCAAGCAATCTCTTTGCGATGATTCCGGGAGATGCTGGATCCAGCAATGTCGTCACTGACTCGACCGGGAACACACAGAACCCGTCGCTGGACTTTGGCTTTATCCCAGATTCAACTCTGGAGTTCAGTCTCGGTAATCGCGTCTGGTTTGACACGAACAACAATGGACTTATCGACGGCACTGAGGCGGGCGTCAACAACGTCAGGGTTGAGCTGTATCAGGATAACGGAACCACTCCCGGCGTGTACGATGCGGGTGACACCTTCCTGGCATTTGATAACACCGATGCGAGCGGACATTATCGCTTCGACGATTTGCCCGCCGGTCAATATGTGGTGGTGATCCCGACCAGTCAATTTGGTTCGGGTGGTCCGCTGGATGGTTATTTGAGCAGTGGCACGACCATCACGAATAATGGCACGGTGAACGATAGCATAGGTCCAGACCCGGATGCGAACGCGACCGACAGCGATGACAATGGGACGTCCACATTTGTCAGTAGTACGCTTAGCTTTGTTTCGTCGCAGGCGGTGACGCTTGGTCCGAGTACGGTCGAGCCAACGGGTGAGACCGATGCGCTTCCCAACCCCGATGCGGGAGAGGAGCCAGATAATCAAAGTAACCGCACCGTAGACTTTGGCTTCTATCGCTTGCAGTTGAGTAATCAGATTTTTATTGATGTCGATAATGATGGCATCTACAACCCTGCAAATGGTGACCTGCCTTTGGCGGGTGCGCAGGTGCAGTTGTTCACCGGCGACGGTTTGGTGGAGATCCGCGTTGGAGTGGATGGCGTTTGGGGCACGGCTGACGATGCAGTTGGCGGCGTCACAACTGGACCGGATGGTCAATACCTGTTCAGTGGTTTGCCGGCGGGTGATTATATTGTCCGCGTCACGCCGCCTGCAGGATATGCCAGCACGGCAGACGTCAACCCGGATACGAACACACCGAACAATAACATCAACAACAACGACAACGGCATTGGCGTCAATACCGGGCAGGTTTCTAGCAATCCAGTTTCGCTCGTGCCGGGTGTGGCAGGCTCAAGTACAACAGTCACGAACAGCACAGGCACTACGCACAACCCCTCAATGGACTTCGGTTTCACGCCCACGAATGGCTTCTTGAAGACCATCGCGGGGACGGATCAACCCTTTACTACTGGCGCCAACGTGGCGATCGGTGAAATCATCACCTATCAGATCACCGTAGACCTTACCGCTGGGACGCCATTGACCAATGTGGTCGTCACTGACAACATGGATAAAGGGCTTGCGTTTGTAGATTGTGACTCTGTTGTTGTAGATGGGGTGGACATCACCGCCTCAGTCTGCCCACCAACGGTCAGTGGAATCGGTGACCCGACTGACCCCGGAAATGCCGGCCGGCAGGTGATCTTCAACATCGGTAATATCGCCGCTCCCACCGCCGACACGACCATGGTCATCCGCTATGAGGCGATTGTTCTTGACATCATCGAGAACCAATCCAATGTCACCATCAATAACAGCGCGACTGTCACATGGACGGGTGGCTCGCTCTCATCCAGCGCGCCAAATGTCACCATCGTCGAACCTGACTTGTCCATCGATAAGAGCGCCACTCCCGATCAAAATGTGCCGCTGGGTGCGCCGATTCAATTCACGTTAGTCATCGACCACACCACGCCTGAAAGTCAGACCGATGCGTTCGATGTAATTGTGACGGACATCCTCCCGCCGGAACTTGAGTACGTTCAATGTACGGTGCAATACACGGCTGGGATTGCTCCCACAACTCCTGCCAGCGATTACTGTAATCCTGGCACGACCACAACCGATCTTATCTTCTTCTGGGATGTCTTCCCGCTTGGGCAGACTTCCACGATCACCTTCACGGCTCGCCTGATCGGCACACCAGCGACGAACGCCTCTTCTGTGGCGTGGACGTCCCTGCCCATCGACCCGCAGCTCAACGGCGAACCGGTTCAACTTTCCATTCACAACACCGAATCGACCGAACGCTGGTACGACCCGCTGGACCCTGTTGACATCTATTCTGTGATCGACAGTATCACGATCAATCAACCTGCGGCTTCAAACCCGGATGATGAAGAAGAGGAAGACTTGCCGAGTGTCATGCCGGCAACGGGCTTTGCCCCCGGTGTGATGACTCGCCTCCCAGCACAGCCTGCTGAAAAAGCCTACGCCTCCACGGATGTCTGGCTGGAGATTCCAAGCCTTGGCGTGAACATGCCAGTTGTGGGTGTCCCTCTCTCAGATGGCGAATGGGATGTTTCCTGGCTTTGGAGACAAGCTGGCTGGTTGGACGGAACCGCCTTCCCCGGCTGGAAAGGGAACAGCGTTCTCACGGGTCATGTGGTTTTGCCGAACGGCAACGACGGTCCCTTTGCAGCACTGGGTAACCTCAACTGGGGTGACCGGGTGATCGTCCATGCTTACGGCTCCATGTATATCTATGAGGTGCGCCAGAACCAGACCATCAGTCCATACAATATGACCGTCATGGACAACGAGGAAGATGCCTGGCTGACCCTCATCACCTGTAAGAATTACAATGAGGCGACAGATACCTATGCCAACCGTATCGCAGTCCGTGCGGTGCTGATTAAGGTCCAATCGGATACAAGCGCCAATCAGCCTGGCAATATCCGCTAAACGATGATAAAAAGAGACGGCGTTGCAAAACGCCGTCTCTTCAATCTAAAAAGGGTGATTTTATGGCTGCTTCTCGTTCATTAAAAATCTTTCTCTCTTATGCGTTCGATGACAATGCTCGTGTGCATCAGCTTTACACTCAGCTTGTTGCGCTGGGGACTGATCCCTGGCTCGATACCGAGAAACTGCTTCCCGGTCAGGATTGGAAGCTGGAGATCAGCAAAGCCTTGGATGATGCGGATGTCATCATCCTGTGCCTGACCCAGCGTTCCGTCAGCAAAGAGGGCTATGTGCAAAAAGAACTGCGCCTCGCACTTGACCGTGGGCTTGAGATGCCAGAGGGACGGATTTTCCTCATCCCGGCAAAGCTCGAACCTTGCGAGATGCCCTACAGCCTGAAAGGCTATCAATGGGTGGATCTTTTCTCCGATCATGGCATGGATAAGCTGATCCAAAGCCTTAACCTACGTGCAAAGCAAGTCGGTGTTAAGTTGCTTGCTTAAACAGGTTCCCCATTTTAGGTCGGATTTACTGATGAACAAAAAGACCTTCGAGCGTTCACTCGAAGGTCTTTTTGTTTACCTAGGTTACATCAATTCTTTTTCTGCTACGGTCAATGCTTCTTCAAAGATGCGCAACCCTTCATCCATATTTGTTTTGCTGATGGATAGCGGCGGTGCGATACGGATGACGCTCTTTCCGCAGGAGAGGGTCAGCAGTCCGCGCTCAAAGGCAAGGTCGACGAGGCGATCTGTCAACTCTTTGGCAGGTTCCTTCGTCTCGCGGTTCTTGACGAATTCCACGCCGATCATCAAACCTTTGCCGCGCACATCGCCGATGCTCGGGTGACGTGCCTGGATTTCCTTCAAGGCGTCCATGGCATATTCACCGACTTCAGCGGCATTCTTCATAAATTCACTTTCGACCAGCTCAATGGTCGCTAATGAGGCGGCACAGGAGATTGGATTTCCACCGTAGGTGTTGCCGTGTGTACCAATTTCCCAATCCATTACGGATTTGCGCGCGATGCATGCGCCAAGCGGCATGCCAGAAGCAATGCCCTTTGCTGAGGTGATGATATCCGGCTCGACGCCAAAGTGCTCAATCGCCCACCACTTGCCCGTGCGCCCCATGCCCGATTGGACTTCATCGAGGATGAGTAGAATGCCGTGCTTGTCACACAGTTTGCGAAGCGCAGGGTAGAAACCATCCGGCGGGACGATGTAGCCGCCTTCGCCTTGAATGGTCTCGACCAAAATGCCTGCCACATCTTTCGGCGGCAGGATTTGCGCCAGAATTTCCTCTTCAATATAACGTACCACGGCTTCGCCGTAGTCTTCACCTTTGCGGGTCTGCAGAACAGGTCGGTACGGATTCGGGAAGGGGGCATGCGTCACGCCGTTCATCAGCGGATAGAACCCGCCGTGATACTTTGCCTTGCTTGCCGTGAAAGTGACCGCGCCCATTGTCCGCCCGTGGAAGGCACCGGTGAAGCCGATGAAGTTCGTGCGTTTGGTGTGATATCGCGCGAGTTTAATCGCCGCTTCCACTGCCTCGGTGCCGGAATTGGTCATGAACGAGAGCGCATCTTCCTTGAACGGCGCGATGTCGTTCAGGCGTTCGCCCAATCTGATCCAATTCTCATGATAAAAATCCGATGAAATATGAACGAACTTTTCCGCCTGCTCTTGGATCGCTTTTACAACTTTCGGGTGTGAATATCCCGTTGCAACGACGGCAATCCCGCCCATGAAATCCAGAAAACGATTGCCATCCACATCCCACACTTCGCTGCCTTTTCCATGATCCATCACGAATGGATATCCTCTTGGATAGGATGGCGAGATCACTTTGTGGTCACGCTCGATCATGGCTTTGGCTTTCGGTCCGGGTGTTATCACGTTTGTCATACATTCTCCTTTATGAATTTCAGCGGTCAGTGCAGACCGCGGATCTTAGATTCATAGGTCGGCTTTCATCTCAGCCAGCGCGCGCGCGCCGAGCAGGCCTGCGTCATCGCCCAACTCTGCTCGCGTGATGACCAACCCCTCCAAATAACGCGGATGAAAAACACGCTGTTTCAAACTGGCGTGGAACGAATCGAATAACAAACTTCCAACCTGTGAAACCCCGCCTCCAAAAACGACAATGGACGGGTCGAACGCATGCAGGAACGAAGCGACGCCAATGCCAAGATATTCACCGGCACGTTGATAAGCCTGGATCGCCAGCGCATCGCCCTTTTGAGCGGCTTCCGCCACAACTCTGGCATTCAGCGAATCATCCCGCTTCAATACCGACGTCACACCTGCATCAAGTTGAGACAGCACATACCTCACGATAGCGGGTCCCGACGAGAACGCCTCCAAATGTCCGCTGAAACCACACGAACAAGGCGGCCCATTCGGATCTATGATGACGTGACCGAGTTCAGCGGCGAGACCATGATACCCCTGCAACAGCCGGTCATCGGCAATGACTCCTGCCCCGATCCCCGTGCTGACGGTGATGTATAACAAGTGGTGATGTCCCTTGCCCGCGCCGAAGCGATATTCTGCCAGCCCGGCAAGGTTCGCATCGTTATCAAGGAAGGTCTGCACCCCAAAATGTTCCGCCACGCGCGGCGCAAGTGGAAAGTTATGCCATTCCGGGTTGTTTGGAGGTGCCAACAAGTACCCAGTATGGGGGTCAAGCGGACCCGGCGAACCCAGCCCAATCGCGGCCACAGAGCCGTCTTTGGGGTAAACATCCTCGATCACGCTGATGAGGCGCTCTAATCCTCCGGGTTCAGAGGCGAGGGTCGGAATCTTCTTTTGTTTGAGGGGTTTGATCTTATCTTGCGTATAGGCAGCGGCGCGCATTTGCGTTCCGCCAATATCGACGGCTATGATTGTGGACATGTGCACAATTATACCGTAAGGTATTTTTACCCCCTCATTTTTGGGCATATTGTTTGACGCAACCCATTTTCCCTGCTATTATCGTTTTCATGAATTACCGGTTTCGTCGATTTGCATCGATCTTACGCGACATTCCGCGCTGGCTTCGTCCCGGTTTACGCATCAAACGTTGGTTCCTGTTGGTCTTACTGGGAATCACCTTGCTTGGGTTGGGGGTGGCCGTCATTCTGATTGACTTATACCGTACCGACTCGACAGACCCAACTCTATTGACCTTGCTCTCCTACGCCTCGTTGCGTTGGATTCCGCGCATCTGGCGCGCGATAATTTTCGGCGGGTTGGGGATTTTTCTGGTGACCTATGGGATTTACAAGCTTAATCGCTCCCTGCTTCGACCTTTCATTCGTCCCGGTTCTGACGTGGTTGATACGCTGACAGATTTTCATCGCCGCAAACGCGGACCGCGCATCGTTGCTATCGGCGGCGGGCATGGACTCTCCACCTTGCTGCGTGGGCTAAAGGCGCATACCAGCAATCTGACAGCCGTCGTCACCGTAGCGGACGATGGCGGGTCATCTGGCAGGCTGCGCGAAAGTTTTGGTATCCTGCCGCCCGGCGACATCCGTAACTGTCTTGCGGCGCTTTCCAACGACGAAGACTTGCTTGCCCAGCTTTTTCAATATCGTTTCAGCGGCTCGACCGACCTCGAAGGACATTCATTCGGGAATCTCTTCATCACAGCCTTGGCGGATATTACAGGAAGTTTCGAAGCTGCCGTTGCAGAATCTGGACGGGTGCTTTCAGTGAATGGACGTGTCTTGCCGTCGACATTGCACAACGTCAAGCTGGTGGCGACGATGGAATTGCCCCATTCGCTGACCGAAGTCCGCGTGGAAGGGGAGAGCCGCATCCCCGAAGCTGCGGGGCGGGTCCGCCGCGTTTGGCTGGAGCCGGACAACGCGCCAGCGTTCCCGCCAGTCATTCGGGCGCTTCTCAATGCGGATGTTATCATTATCGGGCCGGGCAGTTTATACACGAGCATTTTGCCGAATTTACTGGTGCATGACCTGTTGGCGGGCATTCGGGCGAGCCGTGCGGTGAAGATGTATGTCAGTAACATTGCCACACAGTCGGGTGAGACCGATGCGTACACCTGTCACGACCATATCCGCGCGCTGGAGGGGCACATTGGCGAAGACTTATTTGACGTCATTTTGTGCAATAATAATTATGCAGATGACTTAGGACCTTCATCCAATTGGGTGCGTGCAGATGAGAAAACGCTTGCCGATCCACGCAGCTATTGCGCGGACCTTATAGATGACCAGCACCCTTGGCGGCATGACTCGGTCAAGCTGGCGCAGGTCATCATGAACGTCTTTGATGAGCGGACAGGTCCTCTAAACTAGCCATATTTTAGGATGGTAAACGATTACATTTGTCAGGAAAATCACAGACGTACAAAAATTCACAAATTTGTCTAAAAGATGTACAATTTGACAGTATGATATGTCCATACCAGCGGTGACACAAAATTACTCAGATGTGTCCCCTGAGCCTATTATTTCATTGGAGGATTCTCACATGACAACAAAAGTTGGTATTAACGGATTTGGACGAATCGGACGCCAGGTGCTGAAAGCCATTCGCGATATGTATCCGAATGAATTGGAAGTGGTCGCGTTCAACGACATTGGTGATACGAAGACCATGGCGCACTTGCTGAAATACGATTCGACCTATGGTCGCTTCAACGGCGCGGTGGAAATTGCGGATGACGGT
Organism: Anaerolineales bacterium; assembly: GCA_023382575.1. Lineage (GTDB taxonomy): Bacteria > Chloroflexota > Anaerolineae > Anaerolineales > Villigracilaceae > Villigracilis. The sequence goes on along the minus strand of JAHDWC010000006.1, from coordinate 13,543 downwards.
CTCGTCATCGATGGCAAGAAGGTCAAGGTTTTCAAGGAAACCGATCCCGCCGCCATCAAATGGGGTGACCTCGGCATTGACATCGTCATTGAATCAACTGGCCTGTTCACCATTAAAGAAGATGGCGTGAACAAGAAGGGCAAGACCGTCAAAGGTGCAGTCAATCACATCACCTCCGGCGGCGCGAAGAAGGTCATCATTTCGGCTCCCGCCGAAGGCGAAGACCTGACCGTCGTATTGGGCGTCAATGAAGACAAGTACGATGCGTCCAAGCATCACGTCGTATCGAATGCTTCCTGCACCACCAACTGTCTGGCGCCTGCTGCCAAGGTGGTACACGATAACTTCTCCATCAAGCGCGGCTTCATGACCACCGTGCATTCCTACACCAACGACCAGAAAGTGCTCGACATGCCGCACTCTGATCTGCGTCGCGCCCGCGCTTCTGGTTTGAACATCATCCCGACCACCACTGGCGCTGCGAAGGCCATTGCATTGGTCATTCCCGAACTCAAGGGCAAGTTCGATGGTTACTCCCTGCGCGTTCCGACCCCCACCGTCTCAGTCGTGGACTTCACCGCTGAACTCGAAAAGGAAACCACCACCGAAGAATTGCGTCAGGCCTTCCGCGATGCCGCCAAGACCGCGCGCTTCAAGGGCATCCTCGAAGCTGTGGACGAACCGCTCGTCAGCATGGACTTCAAGGGTAGCTCCTACAGCTCCTCGATTGACCTGCCTTTCACCAGCGTCCTCGGCAAAGACAAGAGCAACTTCGTCAAGGTTGTGACCTGGTACGACAATGAATGGGGTTACTCCTGCCGCACCGCTGATCTCGCGGCTCTGATGGCGAAATCCCTGTAACAAATCCGTAGGGGCGAGGTCACCTCGCCCCTATATTTTTGGTGGAATCATGAACAAGAAAACTGTAAAAGACATCGACCTCAAAGGCAAACGCGTGCTTATGCGCGTGGATTTCAACGTCCCCATGGCGGACGGTAAAGTGACCGATGACAAGCGCATCAAAGCCGCCCTGCCGACCATTCAATATGTGCTGGAACAAGGCGCTTCATTACTCCTGATGAGTCATCTTGGCCGCCCAAAGGGTGGACCCGACCCTGAGTTTAGTCTGAAGGCTGCTTCGGATGCATTGGCTGCGTTGTTGGGACGCCCTGTAATCATGGCGCCTGATTGCGTCGGCGCGGAAGTGGAAGCGATTGCCAAATCTCTGAAACCCGGTGACGTGGTCATGCTCGAAAATACTCGCTTCCACAAAGGTGAAGAGAAGAACGACCTTGACCTTGCCAAGCAGATGGCTGCGCTCGGCGAAGTGTACGTCAATGATGCGTTTGGTTCTGCCCATCGCGCTCATTCCTCGACAGAAGGCGTGGCGCGCTTCCTGCCGGCTGTTTCTGGCTTCTTGATGGAACAGGAACTGGAATATCTCGGGCGCGCAGTGGCGAATCCCGAACATCCCTATATCGCCATTCTTGGCGGCGCGAAAATCAGCGACAAGATTCTCGTGGTGGAAACTCTCGCCGCAAAATGTGACAAACTCATTATCGGCGGCGGCATGGCGAACACCTTCCTGGCTGCGAAGGGACTCAACATGCAAGACAGCCTCGTCGAAGCGGAGTCACTTGAAACCGCCAAGACCCTGCTCGGCAAATTGGGCGATAAACTCGTCCTGCCCGTGGACGCTGTCATTGCGGATAAATTCGATGCAGAAGCAAACACCCAAACGGTCAGTGTGGATGAGATCCCTGCGGGTTGGCGCATGCTGGATGTCGGGCCCAAGACGGTTGAGTTGTACAAGTCCACGTTGGCGGGTGCCAAGCTCGTCGTGTGGAATGGTCCGGTAGGTGTGTTTGAAATGCCGAAGTTTGCCGAAGGCACGTTTGCGTTGGCAAAACTTTTGGCTGAGTCCGGCGCGGTGACGGTCATCGGTGGCGGCGATTCTGCCAGCGCGGTCAAGAAGGCTGGTGTTGCCAAGCAGATGACGCACGTCTCCACGGGCGGTGGCGCTTCGTTGGAATTTTTGGAAGGCAAGGAGTTGCCCGGCGTCGCGGCTTTGCTGGATAAGTAAAATTTTTAAGTAGTACAAAGGGAGCAGAAGGATTTTATGTCCTTCTGCTCTTTTCTTTTGTATAATGCCCCAATCAATTTCAATTAGGAGAGATACAAATTATGGAGACGAATCCTGTTCCTGAGGCCGCGCCGAAGAATAATCGCAATCTTATTATCGGTGTTGTGGTTGCGGTCGTTTTATGTTGTTGTTGTGTGGTGACTGGTGTGGGTGGATATTACGGTTACCAGACATACATTGCCGCCCAGCAGGCAGTGGAGGAATTGCAGAACTTTGAAATTCCAACCGATGTTCCCTTCAACCCGATTGAGCCTGTGGACCCTGTTGACCCGAACAGCACTGAAGCTGCACCAGAGTTCGATTTCAGTGGTGAGGTGCCCCCTGGTGGTCTCGCGGACGATGAAACTCGCCTGACGACTTGGTTCTCTGTCCAGATCATTGCGGCGATCTCAGGTTGTAATGCTCCCACGGTGGATGGTACAACCATTACCGTACTTTCGCAGCCAGACGCCAGCGGAAACTGGTCTGAAGAGTGGAATGTCAATTGCGGTGATGGTACTTCCCAGCCGTTCCTGGTCAACTTCACGAACGAGAATGGATACATCACCCCGAACGTCGAAATCCCCCAGCCATAAAAATCTGTGCAGTAACTTAAAGCGGATGGAAATTTCCATCCGCTTTTTTATTTCAATTAGCGGGCATCATAACCGAAATCGAGGACGCTCGGCTATAATTGGACAAATTTCAAGCGGAGATTTTGTATGTCATTTGCAGTTGGCGAGAATGTTGGTCCATATCGGATCATCGAGCAGTTGGGACAGGGCGGTATGGCGACCGTTTACAAAGCCTACCACGCCTCTCTTGACCGTTACGTGGCGATCAAAGCCCTGCATCAGGCATTCAACGAAGATTCAACCTTCCTTGGGCGGTTTCAGCGTGAGGCGCGGGTAGTGGCGCGATTGGAACATCCGAACATCGTCCCCGTCTATGATTTTTCGGAGCACGAGAGCCGTCCATATTTAGTGATGAAATTCATTGAGGGAGATACGCTCAAAGCCCGGTTGAATAAAGGACCCCTGACGACCGAAGAGATCGAAAAAGTTGTAGACTCTGTTGGCTCTGCATTGGGACATGCACATAAGCAGGGAATTTTGCATCGAGACATCAAACCGTCTAACGTGTTGATCTCTACTGAAGGCACGATGTATCTTGCGGATTTTGGATTGGCGCGCATCGCCCAGGCGGGAGAATCCACATTGTCTGCGGATTCGATCATGGGCACGCCTCAATACATCTCGCCAGAACAGGCGATGGGGAAAAAGGACCTGGACTCTGGGACGGATATTTACTCGTTCGGCGTCATGTTATATGAAATGGTTGTGGGGCAAGTCCCATTCAGTGCTGATACGCCCTTCTCGATCATTCACGATCATATTTACACACCTTTGCCGTTGCCGATGGAGATCAACCCGAAGGTGCCAGAGCCCGTCCAACGCGTTTTGCTGAAAGCGCTTGCCAAGGAACGCACAGACCGTTATGCCACTGTTGAGGAGTTGAGTGTTGCATTCAAGTCTGCGTGGCGGGAAGCAGGTGTGCCGATCCAAGGTTCTGCCATTACAATGCGACCTCAAAGCGTGCAGGCGAATGCCCATCCTGTCAGCGTGGAACAACCTGCAATGAAGACCGTGGCAGCTCAACGTCCAGCCGCGAAGCGTTCTTCCGGTTGGATGTGGGTTAGCATTGGACTCGTCGCCATCTTATGTTTAGTACTCGGCTTGTTTGCCGTGCGTGGACGTTTTCCGCGCCTCTCAAATCGACAGCCAACCGCCATTCCCACGGCGATATCCGTTCCCGTCCAGCCGACTGTTTCAGAGGATCAACCGCTGCCTTCGCCGGGGCCTGTCGGTTTGCCAACCCCTCCGCAGGATTTGTCGCCGGAAGCGTTGGCGGCGTTTGAGTTGGTGCAAAAGAATCCCGGCGACCCGAATGCGCATTTGCAATTTTCGCTTGCCCTTTGGGATGATGGAGAGATCCGTCCTGCCATGGAGGAACTGGCGCAAGCCTCGAATTTGGCGGGACAGACCAACAAGGAATTTTTCATGAACGCCGCGCAGGAATTCAAGTCGCGCGAAGCGTGGGTGCCCACAGCTGGGATGTACATGCGGTTGGCACCGATCTATCGTCTTGAGGGCGGCGAGATACCCATTGAGGTAATGGATGATCTGTCTGAGTCCATTTATAAAGCATCAGAACATAAAGATATGCCCTTGTTCGTATTTTACGAACGCATCGACAGCGTTAACCTGCCATTGGGATATGTTGCCCGCGCGCGGTATGCGCTTTATAACGGCAGCATGGAAGAAGCCAAATCGCAGGTGTTGAACGCGGAACAGGTAAAACCGGATATGTATGAAATTCCCTTGCTGAAAGCGGAGATTGCCATCAAAGACGGCAGGCTCGACGAAGCAAAGGCATTTTTATTATCGCTGTCATCAGATCTGGGCGCACCGGAATGGGTGCGCCAGATGGCAGACGAATACCTTCAATCTATTCAATGAGGAAAATATGCGAACACCATTTGTAGCTGGTAACTGGAAGATGAACAAAACCATCGGCGAAGCGCGCGAACTCGTTACGGCGATGGCTCCCAAACTGAACGAGATCAAAGGCGTGGAAAAAGTATTATGCCCGCCATTCGTTGCGTTGAACGAAGTCTCGAACTTGTTGAAGGGTACCGAGCTTGGGCTTGGTGCTCAGAACATGCACTGGGAAGAGAAAGGCGCTTTCACGGGCGAAGTCGCGCCTGCGATGATAAAAGAATTATGCGGATATATCATCCTTGGTCACTCGGAGCGCCGCACTTATTTCGGCGAAACCGATGAAAGCGTGAATCGAAAACTGCTCGCCGCCCAAAAGTTTGACCTGACCCCGATTGTCTGTGTGGGCGAAACGCTGGAACAATACGAATCAAACCAGACTCGTGACGTGGTCACCTCTCAAACTTCGCTGGGACTAAAAGGGGTCTCACCCGAATTTGCCGCGCGCATCGTCGTCGCATACGAACCAGTCTGGGCGATTGGAACCGGCAAGGCGTCCACTGGGGAAGCGGCGAATGCTGTCATCAAAGATTACATCCGCGCAGTGATCGCTGACATGTACGGCGAAGCTGCGGCGCAGGCTGTCCGCATATTGTATGGCGGTTCCGTGACCGCATCCAACGCAGCGGAGTTTTTCTCACAACCCGATATCGATGGGGCGTTGGTAGGCGGCGCCAGCCTGAAACTGGATGAGTTCACCGCCATCACAAAGGCGGCGGCGAAATAGACCGTGCAATTCACCGGTTTCCTTTTGTTTGTCCTGATGCTTCTGCCGCTGGTTTACCTCCAGCGGCTTTTGCATCGTGAGATTCAGGCGGTGATCCTGCTCATTACCCGCAGCCGCGAATTGACGATTGGCCTCTTCTCTGTACTATTTTTTCCCGGTGTGTTCCTGCATGAGCTGAGCCATTTTTTGATGGCGAAACTCTTACAGGTGCGCACCGGAAAGTTCTCGCTCATCCCGCGTCCTTTATCGGATGGACGCTTGCAAATGGGATTTGTGGAAACCGAACAAGCCGATGTCCTGCGCGATTCATTGATCGGACTTGCGCCTCTGATCGTCGGGACGGCTTTTGTCGCCTACGCGGGAATCTATCAGTTTCAGGTGCATACCTTGTGGGAGGTTTTGGAGCAAGGACAGTTTGATCTCTTCTGGATGGGTCTTGGTTTGTTGCCCAATGTGCCAGATTTTTATGTCTGGTTCTATTTGACCTTTGCGGTATCCAGCACCATGCTGCCCTCTGAATCGGATCGTCACGCCTGGCTGCCGCTTGGTCTATGGGTCGTTGGCTTGCTGATTCTGGGAATCGTCGCCGGGGCTGGCTCGTGGATGCTTGAGAATCTCGCCCCGCTGTTGGATGCGTTTTTATATGCTGTGGCGCTTTTGTTCGGCTTGAGCAATGTCATGCATCTGGTTCTGCTCTTCCCATCGTATGTGTTTCATCGTTTATTGGCATATACGATGAAAGTGGATGTTGCCTGAACTGTGTCTATTTCTTTCGCCCAATGGCTAACATTTTGTTGCGGATGGGAAAGATGACGAAAAAAATATGCACGAAGGGCAAGAGCACCTTCGCCAGCAGATCAGATCGTACCAGTTTTTTCAAGTAAAAACCGTAGGGGAAAGACAACTCATGAAAGCGACGTAACTCAACCACATCCAAGCCGACTTCTTCCAACGCAGATTTCATCTCTGCCAGCGAAAAGATTTGTTTATGTCCGAATGGTTTGGCGGAATACATCGTGTTCAAAAAGGTCGGGTATTTTCCACCTGAAATTTTGTAGGTGAACTCTCCGAAACGATGATAAAAGGCATCGCGACAGGGAGTGTCGATAAGTAAGATGCCGCCGGGTTTGAGCATAGCTGTTGCAGCTCGTAACGTCGCGAGCGGATAGTTGACGTGTTCGATCACATCCCACAGGGTGACCACATCGAAGGTGCCATGCTGTTTTTTCCAATACGCATCTTCAATCGGGCGTTTGACAATTTCAAGTCCGTGTTTGGTTTGGGCATAAAAAGCACGCGTATCGCTCAACTCAACGCCGAGGCAATTTCCGCCCGCTTCCTTCATCTTTGCGAGGAACAACCCGCCACCGCAGCCAATATCCAAAACCTTGCTGTCTTGAATCCTTCCATGCCGCTTCACAGCGCTGACTTGATTCTCGATCCTCTCAGGATTGGATTGTAGCGATTTTTCAATATAGGTGATCTCCGCCTCGGTCAGTCCGCTGCCATCGATCTCCGGCGAAATTTTCTCCACTGGGTCGAGATGATCCACATAATGAAACCCTTCCGGCGAAATGAATACGTTCGCATTCGATAACTTATATTTTGGTGAGCCGCTCGTATGATGTTTGATTGCGTCAATGTTTTCCATTAAACTCCAATTCTATCAAGGATGAGCGGAACACTGACGGGAAAATCGATGCTTTCTTTGGAAACATCCAGTTTGAGGATGTGACTCTCCGACACCGATACCAGCCATTTTTGAATGAACTCTTCGAGTAGGTCCGCATCTTCACTGGACGCGATGTTGATCCGGTTTCTGGTGGCTAATCTTTCGCGGATGGTTTGAGCGTCGGCACTCAAGGCGACGATCAAGTCTGGAGGGGGGAGCAGGCTGCGGGTCAGCGCATGGAGGCGACGGCATAGGTCAAACTCCGGGTCACTGAGCCAGCCGCGAGCGTGGAAGAGATGCGTGAATCCGTAGAAATCCAGATCAAGGCCGCCATCCATCAATGCGATCCTTTCCCCATCGCGCAACGCTTGTTCCTGCTCGGCGCGATACAGCAGGTAATCCAGTTGATTGGCGAGCGCGTATTTAGCATCCTGTTTGAAGAGCGCCTGAAACGGACGTTCGCTATGCTGTTCGTAGGCGGTTGCGAAATCGTGCCTCCGACAGAGGGCTTGAGCAAGCGAGGTCTTTCCAACGCCGCTTGCACCAACGATGACGATGAGTTTGTTCATAAGCGTGTCATTTTATAGCACAGGAGGAATGTCGTTACAAGGCAGGTTTGGGTTAAAATCAGGATACATCAAATCATCATTGGAGTTGACCTTGAGCGAGCCAATCGATCTCACATCTGACGACCCGATTTTATCGACTTTGAACTTCAAGCCATATCGTAACATGCAGGTGCGACGGGCCGTGCCTTTTGTCCCTGCCGCAGATGAGCCGCAGACGATGGAGGTCAAGACGCCTTGGGGCTCTATCTTGACCGCGAAGAAAGGGGATTTTCTTATCAGCGAGATCGACAAGCCGGATGATCAATGGCCCATTGATGCAAAAATCTTCGATGAAACTTATGTGGTGGTTGGACCTGGCCTGTGTGTAAAGCGGGCCGTCACACTGCTCGTTCCGCTGGCAGATGTGACTGGCGGCGATGAGGCGCAGATGGTAACCGTCCATACACTGGAAGGGCCTGAAACTGTCCGCGCGGGAGATTTCTTCCTCGCCAAAGGGGTCAAAGGCGAAATCTGGCCGTATCCAAATGAAAAGGTATTATCAAAAATGAGACCCGTCGAATAAACGACGGGTCTTTGTGTTACGAACTGTTTTCGCTGTTGGAACGCTTCTTGAGGATGCTGGAAGTTGGTTGTGGTTTCTTTTGAGTCTTCGTACTTTGGAGGATGGGTTTGGCTTCGTCAATGAGACGTTCCAAAGCGCTGTCGATGACGTTGTAGATGAATTTCGACGGATTGATGAAATCCACCACGCCGCCAATATCACGCATCAACTCGATCATGTGACGGGTCAGGGCGATGTCACGGTCACCACCGAGGATGGTTTCATTCGCCACAGCGATCAGGCGCACCTTGCCGATGCCGCAACGTCCAATGGCGGAATATAACGCCCAACGATTATTGCGTTCATGCAGGTCGTCGCCGTCTTTCGGTTGACCAAGCGCTTCGATCTGGTTGATCTCGCTCACGAGCGGATGATTGCGGATCTTGTAGAAGCGATCCACCCAGCCTCCACCCGCCGGTGAGATGAACTCACGCACATAGGCTGACTCTGACATGGGCAGATATGCCTTAACCTTCAATCCCATCTCGACGCATAACTCGGCAAAGATGATCTCGCTGCCAGCAGAAAGACCGGCGAGAAAAGCGCGGTCACTGGGACCTGGCTTGAACTTGTCGATCTTCTTGCGGATTTCCTGCCGGATTTCAGACTCTTTATCGGCCGGGAAGACCTTTTTATCCTTGCGCGGATAATCCACCATGTAGCCACTAAATAGCAAAGCGCGTCCGCTTTCGAGCTTGGTACGAGACTTTTTCTGCGTGTTCTCGTCTCCATATTCGCCATGACTGACGCGCGAGATTTCATCTTCGATTAGGTTGATACACGCCTTTACGAAGCGCGTGCGCAATCCCAAATCCTTGATGATCTCCAGTTGAGCCAGAGAGGAATTCAGGAAGAAGAGATTGCGCCTTGAGGCGGTGATCGCCTTGCGGTATGCGCGGATGATGGTATCAACGTCGTCGCTGGTGAGCAGTTTCAATTCGGCGTATGAAACCAAGGTCCAGTAATCTGCTTTATCGCCTTCGAGGGTGATGCGGCTTTCCAGTCCGAAAAACAATGTATTTCGTAGAGTGGGAAGCGTCTTGCGGATGCGGGTAATGTCTGGATCGGGCGATTTATCCTTCCCGAATTTATCGGCGAGATGGACTGCCAGCATCGAAAGCGTGAAAGCGTTGATGCCGGGATAATATTCATTCAGGTCGATCTTGAAACCCTTCATATAAATATCCACCGACTTGATCAGCCAGTGATAGGACTCGAACGCGATCCGCATCTTTTCATTCGGGTTGCGGATTCTCTTCCATGAAGTTGCCCACATCTCCTTATAGATGCGCCCAAGATAGGTGATGGATTCGCCATCGTTCGGAAAGTCATTGAGAATGTTCTCGATTTTGACAATGGCTTCATCCACACGTCCGATGCGATTGAGATGAAAGGCTTCTTCGCGCCGGAATTCCAAATTGGCAGAGTTGACTTCCAATCCCTTGCGGAATTGGGCAAGCGCCAACTCATATTTGCCGAGATTGGCGAGAGCGCGTCCTACATCGCCGACAGCTTCTTCGCGGATCAGCGGATTGCGGATCTCCTCTGTGAGCAGCAGAATATCGCCGATGTGTTTTTGGCGCTGGGCAATGTTGACCTTTTCCTTCCACTCTTTGTATTCGCGCCAGAAGCCAGTCGCCAGCGGGGTTTGCAGACTCTTGCGTTCGGGTTCCTTTAACCCGGAAAGTAGGTTGTAAATGGGACTATGCACGGCATCGCGATCAGAAGCCCACGTGTCACGGACCATGCGTGCAATGGCTTTGATGTCACTGCGGATGTATTCCGGGTCGGGGACGCCCTCGCGCGTGATGTGATACGGCAAAGTGCGGACGTTGAAAATATCAAAGGGCATGTACGCACGTCCAGCCTGAATGTGGACCACGCCACGTTTCCGCAGCGCATGACGAATGCCCAATTCATAGAAAGCATTGGCGTTGTCGATGCTCAGATCGCACAAGACCATATCAGCCAGCAGCAGTTCCTGGAACATGTCTGTCAGGATGTCGCCGGAGGCGGTCTCTTCATCCGCGCGGAAGGGTTCAAAGCCTGCCTCTTCCAGCGCCGGCTTGATTAATATGGAGTAGATCGCATTGAAGTCAAAGGGTTGTCCGTCTGTTCCTTTTTTCTTTCCGAACGGCATGACCACAAAAGCGTGCGGTCTGACTTCAGGATGATGTGAATCCTGGGCTTCAAATTCCGGCGCGAGTTCCTTGATGACACTCGCGACCTTGTTTTGACTTTCCTCTTCTGCGGGGTTGGCTTGCGGTGGGGGCGTTATCTCAGCAGGCTTGTTCGCAACAACTTGTGAAGGCTGCGTCTCATCTCCCTTGGGCGGAGAGGCTGTTGCCGGCGGCGGCACTGCGACCAACGAAACCCCAGGGCCTGGTTTCTCCGTCTCGGAAGATTCTGTTTTCGGCGTATTTTCGCTGGTTTCCGTCATGAGTCTCTCCTCACAAAAGGCATCAGCCTTTTACTTCGCTGGTCTTCGGATAACGCGCCAGCAGGTCGTTGATTACCGGGCGCGGCGTGCTGGCGCTGACTTCCACTTCTTTGTATTCTTCGGCGATCGCTTCCAGCGAAGTGGATAACCCGAAGCATTGGGAAATTTTCTCGCTGAAGTCTTGAAGCGCTTCTTTCATCGCCGCGAGTTCTGCCTGTACCACTTCAGAAGATGCCTCCTCTGCGAGTGTTCCGAGTGCTTCCTCGAATTTCTCGCTGAGACGTTCCTCGGTTTCCTGCATGACGCCAGTCGTATAATCCACGACCGCATCTTCCATGGCTTTGCGTTGACGTCGATCAGATTCGCGCTGCTCTTGAATAACGCGATTGATGAGACTGGCTTCCTCGTCCAAGCCGGATTCTTTGAGCGCTTCTTGCATGGCTTTGATGTATTCCACGTTGCGGCTCCACAAAATATCTTCAGTGGAGTTGACCATGCGATAGAACTCGGTCTTGGTGCGTTCTTCGGCTTCGAGATTCTTCCAATGGTCAGAGATGATGCTTAACTCCATGATGACCTTGCTGTAATTGCGCACGACCAGGTCGAGGTTCTTTAACTCCTGCCAGCCAAGCAATGTGGTGGTCAGGGATGCCGTCAGCGCGACCCACAAGGCCAGGTTGCTGTTCGCGCCGCTGAAGGCTGCTAAGAATGCGCCCGCTGCGCCGGAGATCAAGATCAAAATTTGCAGGCGTGTCCGCTCTTTTTCCTTTTGGTTGATCTTCTTGACGTGCCAGCTCAGTTCGTTCTCGAGGCGGAATTTGAAATATTCGTCGCCGGTCAGGTTGCTAAAGCCGGGGTCACAATTTGGATATTTTGGGTCGAAGCGCGGCGGCGGTGGGACCTCGCCTTTGTAGGCTTCCATCACCAATTCGCCGTTCATGCCGCGATAGACCGAACGTTGGATCTTCGCCAGTCGCTTTTCGAGCCATTCGCGTCGTTTGGGGTTATCCTGCAAGATGGTTCGATACAGATAAATATCTTTCAATGTTTCTTCTGCGCCAGCGCGTGCGATCAACCAATCGCCTGTGGCGAAGAATTTGCTGGTGAACGCCGCCAACGTCGAGGCGAGAATTGGCGCAGCGACCAGCAGGATTTGAACAACCAGCTTGCCTATTGGGGGGAATCCAGCAGGGTAACTGGTATAGAGAATGGCGAACAACGTCGCCAGCACACCGAGGACGGCGATCCAGCGGCGCAAATCGGTATATGAAGCGGTCCGTTTGACCGAGGTTGCATCAAACTGGGCGAACTTCCGCCAGGCGACTTCGAGGATGGGGGTCTTGTTCTGTTCTTGGGTTTCCATGTTGACGCTCCTTTTGTCGCTTTGCCTAACGGGTCAAAAACCACGCCGCGATGTACCCTTCGTGCGAGGTATCCTTGACTTTGATCCACTGATTGTTCGCGCCGATCTTGGATTCGCCGCCTGCTTCCACGATGGTGAACTCATAGCCGATGGGCACACGCTTGATAAGCGTCGCATCACTCACGACGGGTTGATTCCGCAGCGAGACAGCCTCCGCCGTGGTGCGGACTTTGACTACTCCGCCTGCGGCTGGCGCATTGGTATTGCTTGTTTGCGCCGTGGACCCACCCGCGTATTTGACGAACCACGCGGCCACATAAAATTCCTTGTTGGCGGCGTCACGGACTTTGATCCACTGATTTTGTACGCCAACTTTTGCAATGGCTTGATTAGCCGGCTCCAGGCTGATGAGTTGCTCGGTCGGTTGAGCATAACGGGCAAGCGTTTCCGGTGAGATGATCGGTCTAATGCGCAAAGAGACCTGTGTGATTGGGAATAACGCCAGAGCGCCGGCTGGAACAGGCGCAGGGGATGGCGCTCCGCCCGGTGTGGGAGCAGAACCCGGTGTCGGCGCAGTGCCAGGCTTTGGGGCAGTGGAAGGTTTCGGCGTCGAGGAAGAGGCGGATGAAGCCTTGGATTCTGAGACGTACCATGCCGCCACGAATCCCTGATCGCCTTTCGGGTCTTGCACTTGCAACCACTGTCCCTGCCCACCGACCTTGGCTTTAGCTTGTGCCTTCGGTTCAAGGCTGATGAGTTCAGTATCCTTCAACATGCGCTTCCAAAGATAGCCTGTCACCGAGGGGTCGGCGCGCAAGGCAAGGTCATCTTCGCTGACAAAGACAGCAAATTTTTCGGCAGGTAATGGCAGGTTGGTCTTCTTGGGCGCTTCGGGCGCGTTGATACTGTAATTCTCGAACCACAACACCGCGCTGATCTCGGTCGCGAGTTTCGCGCCGTTGTATTTGTAACGCTGGGTTAAGAGCACTTCCTTCTCGGGGCTGTCACCACCATATTTATAAGGGTCGTAAATGACGTAATCATTGCCCTTCTTTTCCTTGATCAAAACGAAGTGCGTTTGAATACCAGCTTGCTTGTTCCAATCCACCTGCAAGATGACCGGCTTGCCTGCCGCTACAGCCGCGTCGATCTGCGCGAGCGGCGGGGGAGTCGTCTCACAAGGCTGCATGTCACGATACGCACAATTGCCCCAAACATACGGAAGCACACTTGGGATAAAAAGCGCCCCCTGAAAACCGCCGGCTTTTCTCATTTTCTCGTTGACGGTTACAGGGGTCTCGTTATAGCCGATCCCATTCAGGATCATGGTCACCGACGTAAGCAGACAGCCCCACGAGCCGATGGTTTCTTTTGAATTTCCAAGAGGGGTGGATTTCCATGCATCGTCGTTCTGATAAAGGTGTTTCGTGACGAACATAAAGCCTCGCCTTCTAAGTTGGAATGAATTCGATAATTTTACTCTAGTTCAAT
>JAHDWC010000005.1:42993-57701 GCA_023382575.1 Anaerolineales bacterium | reverse complement strand
CTGGAAGATGAAAACCGAAGTCGAAACGATGCTGGGTGTTCAGTAAGCTGTTGGGCTGGGGGGAAGAAATGCAATTTGGGGCGGCGATGGGTATAATTCACTCACCCTATGTCCACCATTGACGAAATTAAATCCCGCATCGACATCGTCGACCTTGTCTCTGAGGCTGGCGTCAAGTTGCGCCATGCGGGTAAAAACTATACTGGTTTCTGTCCTTTCCACGATAACAAACATTCACCGGCTTTTGTCGTCTGGCCCGAGACGGGCACCTGGCGCTGTTTCGGCGCGTGCAACGAAGGCGGCGACATCTTCAAGTTCGTGATGAAGCGCGAAGGCGTCGACTTTAAAGAAGCCTTGCAAAAACTTGCCGCGCGAGCCGGGGTGGAATTAAAGGAATATCAACGCGAGACGCCCGAAGTCCGCGAAGCGTATGACCATCTCCGCAAATTGCTCGAAGATGCGGTTGTCTTTTATCGCAGCCAACTTTTCAATAACAAGGATATTTTGACCTACCTGCGTGAAAAGCGCGGACTGACCGACGCCTCCATCGAGACGTTTGGGCTGGGGTTTGCGCCTGCGGGGTACGACAACGCCTTGAGCTATTTCACCCAGCGCGGCTATTCCGCGCAGGAGTTGCTCGATGCCGGGCTGTTGACCGAACGCGACGACGGTCGGCGCTACGATAAATTTCGAAATCGCATCATGATCCCCATCCGCGATGAAAATGGACGCATGGCAGGGTTTGGCGCACGAGTGGTGGACCCAAACGACATCCCTAAATTTTTGAACTCGCCTGAAACCGCCATTTTCAACAAGGGACATTTGCTCTACGGTTTGGATCGCGCCCGCAAGCCCATCCGCGCGACAGACCAGGCGGTGATCGTGGAGGGCTATCTCGATGTGATCGCTTTGCATCAGGCAGGCTATGAGAACGTCGTCTCGCCAATGGGCACGGCATTGACCGAAGATCAGTTACGTTTGCTCAAACGCTTCACCCGCCGCATCGTCCTCGCCCTCGACCCGGATACGGCCGGTCAGAAAGCGGTACTGCGTGGACTCGAAGCGGCCCGCTCCGCGATGGACAAGGAAGGTGAGCTCGCCTTCGACGCACGCGGATTGCTCCGAAATGAGTCTCGTTTGCAGGCAGATTTGCGCGTAGCGTCGATCCCTGATGACCTCGACCCGGATGAGATCGTGGCGCGCGATAAAGAAGAATGGGCGCGCATCATCGAGAACGCCAAGCCTATTGTCACGCATGTCATGGAGACTCTGGCGGCGGGACAGAACTTAAACGACCCGAAGGTCAAAAATCAGATCGCGGCGCAAGTGTTGCCTTTGATCGATGATTTGGGCAATCCGCTCGAACGCGATACATATCGTCAAGCATTGGCGCGGATGCTGCGGGTGAACGAAAGCGCTTTGATGGGCGCACCCGCCAAAGGTCCGGTGATGAGGCGTAAGCCTCGTGGAATGGAATCCGCTCGCAGGGTGGAGTCACCGATTGTGGCGGCGGTCAATCCGCGCTTGAAGATCGAGGCGTATTGCCTTGGAATTTTGCTGCAAAAGCCGGAGTTGTTGTATCGTCTGGATCGTGGATTGGAAGAATTTGGGCTGATGGCATTGATGGTGGAGGATTTCGAGTATACTGACCACCAGTTGCTGTTTGGCATCCTACGGCTGGCGATGGAACAGGATGAAAAAGAGCATCAGCAGTATCTGCTGAGCCAGATCCCTGAAACGCTTTCGACGTTGACGCATGACCTGCTGACCCAAACAGAAAAGGTCGAGACGTTGGATAGCAAATTGCTGGATGATCTGCTTGACCGCTTTTTGGATTTGCGGCGTACGCATGCGATGACGAATGTCAATCATCTGCGCTTCATTCAGGAAGATGACCAGCAGCAGGGCGGCACGAACATCAAGATTTATATGGAACAGACCGGGCAGTATATCCGCCTGATTAACAAGATCGATCAGGCGAAACGGAAGTTATCGAAGCGACAGACGTGATCATTTGGGAGTTTGGGTGTTGGACGATACAACCTCAGCGAAAGGGAAGCGGAATGTCTGCCAATAAAGCCAAAACTGCAAAAACGCCACGGGGGAAGAAACACGCCGCCAAACCGGCGAAAGAGGGCAAGAAGCAACATATAAAAAGAACGCTTTCGGTCGATACGATCCTGTCGACGATGACCGAGGAGGGGCATTCGTCGGTCGATTTTGGCGTGGATGAGCTGATCGAACCCGATGAGTCTCTGCTTCCACCGGAAGAAGAGATCGAAGAGGTTCTTACCCTGCACATCCGCGAGACGAGCGAAATGGCGGAAGATCCAGTACGCTTGTATCTGCGTGAGATTGGGCAGGTCAAATTGCTCGCCGCGGATAGTGAGTTCCGTCTCGCCACGCTCATCGAAGCGGATCGCCTGATTGGCACACTGCAAAAACTGAAGCAGCGCCGGGGGACGTCGCCGGCTTCCTCCGTTTATCATTCTCTGATCTCTGAAATGTTGACCTCATGGGATCGTCTGATCGAAGACGCCGATCGCATCGACCAGGAACTTCCCAATTTAGCTTTGCTGGTCGCTGAAGCTCAGTCGCTGCATGCAGGCTGGGAATTTGATTCACCGTCCTATCTACGTGCTTATCTGGATAACGGCAATTGGGGCGTGGACCATCTCTGGGATAACCTCGCCCGACATGCCTACAGCGTCTATCTCAGCTTGTACCTGCTTCCCTTTAAATATGCGGAGTGGCTGATCGGGCATGTCCGCGTTCATCATGGCTTCCCCTCTCAACGCTCGATGTATCGCAACCTACCCGCCGACGAAGACCTGCTCGACGAGATGGATGCTGTGCGTGCCCGTGCAATGGATGCAAACCAGGCACTCATCCGCGCCAACTTGCGGCTGGTCGTCAGTGTGGCAAAGCGTTATCTCGGGCGCGGCATTCCGCTGCTGGACCTGATCCAGGAAGGAAATATGGGCTTGCTGCGAGCCATCGGCAAGTTCGACCCACGCCGCGGATTCAAATTCAGCACCTATGCCACCTGGTGGATTCGCCAATCCATCAACCGCTCGATTGCCGAGCAGGCACGCACCATTCGCATCCCAGTGCATTTGTTCGAATCGATTTCGCGCATCTTGCGGGCACAGCGTCACCTCACGCAAACGCTTGGGCGCGAGCCCACCAACGAGGAACTCGCGCTGGAGGTTGGCTATCTCTCCGCGCCAGATGTTCAGGCGATTTTGCGCGCTCACGCCGAAAATAAAACTATCAGTCCGGAATTGAAGCGGCGATTGGATGTCGCCTCGCAAAAGGTGACGCGCGCGCTTCGTTCCGCCGAAGAAACGGTCTCGCTCGAAGGTCCCGTCGGCGACGATGAATCCAGCGCGTTAGGTGATTTCATCGAAGACGAGGACGCGCTCTCGCCCATGGATGCCGCTGCGCGCGAGATGCTGCGTGAGCAGATCCAGCACGCGCTCGCCTCTCTCTCGGAACGGGAGCGGGAGGTGCTCGAATTGCGCTTTGGACTCAAAGATGGCAAAGAGCACACGCTCGAAGAGGTCAGCCGCTACTTTGACGTGACGCGCGAACGCGTCCGCCAGATCGAGGCGAAGGCGCTGCGGAAGTTGAGGCATCCTTCCAAGAGCCGGGAATTGCGCGATTATTTGGGTGATTAGACGAAAGTGACAGTCATTTTCAAAATGACTGTCACTTTTTAGCGGGGAGGTGTTTTTATCATGAATTCGATTACATTTTCGCAATATGACAATTATCACCATTTTTGTGAAAAGTAGTACTTTTTCTAGGCTTAAAAAAACCTTTGTGATATACTACCGCGAAACTGTGCCAAATTTCACCATCAATGAGGTGTATCCATGCTCCTTGAATATATTGCCATCGGAGTGATGATCTTTGTTGCCACTCTGATCGCCTTCATTGCAATCGGGCTGGGGGAATTGTTCGGACCGAAGAAAAAATCTGCTGCGAAAGACATCCCGTATGAATCGGGAATGAATCCGTATGGAGAGGGCACACGGCGGATGCCGGTGCGCTTCTACCTGATTGCGGTCTTGTTCATCCTGTTTGATATCGAAGTTGTGTTCTTTTTGCCGTGGGCGATTGCGTTTCGTCAGCTGGGTCTGTTCGGCCTAATCGAAATGGTCATTTTTATCGGCATTCTGCTTATCGGTTATGTCTATGCCTGGAAAAAAGGAGCGTTGGAATGGGAGTAGAGCAAAAACTCGGAAACATGGGCGTGGTGACCACCACGCTTGAGAATGTAGTCAACTGGTCGCGCACCAATGCGATGTGGCCCATGCTGTTCGGACTCGCGTGCTGCGCCATCGAGATGATGTCTGCGCAGGCGGCACATTATGATATGAGCCGCTTCGGTATGGAACTGATGCGCGCCAGCCCGCGTCAGTCAGATCTGATGATCGTAGCGGGACGTGTCTCGAAAAAAATGGGACCCGTCCTGCGTCGTTTGTACGACCAAATGCCCGAACCCAAGTGGGTGATCGCCATGGGTGATTGCGCCTCCTGCGGCGGCGTCTTCAATAACTACGCCATCTATCAAGGCGTGGATGAAGTCGTGCCGGTGGATGTATACGTGGCGGGTTGTCCGCCGCGTCCTGAGGCGTTGATCCACGGGGTGCTGACCCTGCATGAAAAAGTGAAGGGCATCAAGTTCGCCGACATGGCGGCTGAGTCCAAATAGAATTTTAGACCTGTCAGGCTTCCAAACCCTGACAGGTCTTAGGTGTTACTATGGAAAAATCCCTCGAACCCATTGTAAAGAATTTGCAGGACAAGTTCGGCGCAACCTACGAAGAATTCCGCGATGAAGTGCATTGCTTCGTCAAGCCTGAGCAGATCGTGGATGCGTTGATAACCCTGCGCGATGAGCATCGCTTTGAACTGCTCTCCGCGCAAACGGCAGTGGATTATTACCCGCAGACCTCGCCGCGTTTCCATGTCATTTATCAGCTCACATCGTTGGCGCAGAATCTATCGGTGCAGTTGCGTGTTCCAGTCAATGGAGACAACCCCAAGGTCCCGACGGCGGCGAATGTGTATAAAACTGCTGTGTGGCGCGAGCGTGAACTCCTCGATATGTTCGGCATCGAGTTTGAGGGGCATCCCGATCCGCGCCGCATTTTGATGCCCGAAGACGCAGATGGGCATCCGCTTCGCAAAGATTACCCGCTCGGCTATGAAGAACCGCAGTTCACCTTCAACTTTGATGAGATCGACCTGCGCAAGCCGTACGCAAAGGAATAGTCATGGCACAGCTTGAAGAAGTCACTATCGATCAATATAAACATCTCGTTTCAGAGCGCGCGCTGACCGGTGAGACCATGTTGTTGAACATGGGGCCCCAGCATCCGTCCACGCACGGCGTGCTGCGCCTGCTGTTGGAGTTGGATGGCGAAGTCGTCGTCAACTGCGTTCCCGATATCGGCTTTTTGCACACAGGTGTCGAAAAGAACATGGAAGCCAAGACCTATCAAAAGGCTGAAGTGATGACCGACCGCCTCGATTACATGAACACAATGGGCAACAACCTCGCCTATGTGATGGCGGTGGAAAAGCTGGTGGATCTGGATGTGCCGCCGCGCGCGCAAGCCTTGCGCGTCATCTTGGTGGAGCTCCAACGCATCGCCTCGCATTTGGTGTGGCTTGGCACCTCAGGGCTTGACCTCGCTGCGATGTCGATGTTCCTTTTTTGTTTCCGTGAACGCGAACAGATTTTGGATATTTTCGAACTCGTTTCCGGGCAACGCATGATGACGACCTACATCCGCCCCGGTGGTGTGTGGCGTGACGTGCCGGTTGAATTCGAAACCGCCGTGCGCGATTTCATCAAAATTTTCCCCAAACGTATCGACGAATACGAAAAACTGCTGACGAAGAATCCGCTTTTCGTTGACCGCATGGTGGACATCGGTTATTTGAGCAAAGAGACCGCCCTGTCTTATGGCGTGACCGGCCCGACCTTGCGCGCTTCCGGCGTCAACTGGGATCTGCGCAAAGCCCGCCCATATTGTGGTTATGAACAATACGACTTTGAAGTTCCCGTCCTGCATGAAGGCGATACGTATGCGCGTTATTTGGTGCGCATCGAAGAACTTCGTCAATCGCTGCGCATTGTGGAACAAGCCTTGAACAAACTGCCAATGGGACCCGTCCGCTCGGATAACCGCAAATTCGTCCCGCCGCCGCGTTCAGAGATCGGCGTAAGCATGGAGGCGCTCATCCACCACTTCAAGTTGTGGACGGAAGGCTTCCAGGCGCCGAAGGCATCCATCTACAGCGCCATTGAATCGCCACGCGGCGAGTTGGGTGTGCTGCTCGAAGGCGATGGCGGTCCCAAACCGATGCGCGTTCATATGCGTACGCCTTCATTTGATAATCTTGCTGTGTTGCCTGAGATTGTTAAGGGAACTCTAGTAGCGGACTTGGTTGCGATCCTCGCTTCCATTGACATCGTCCTCGGAGATATTGACCGATGAGCCTTGATAAGAAATATCCGAAGGAAATCAAACAATTGCTTGCCAAATATCCGCCGGAGCACAAACGCTCGGCGGTCATGCCGCTGCTCTACCTCGCCCAACGCGAGGAGGGATATGTCAACAAGGAGGCGATGCAGGACATTGCACGCATCCTCGACATCACCGAGACGGAAGTTGCCTCCATCGTCGGCTTTTACTCGCTCTATCATGACAAGAAAGCTGGCAAGTATCGCATGCAAGTCTGCACTGACCTGCCTTGCGCTTTGCGTGGCGCTGACGAATTTCTCAACAACCTGTGTGAAAACCTTGGCATCAAGGTTGGCGAAACGACCGAAGATGGATTGGTCACGCTCGAATCTGTGATGTGCCTGGCCGCATGCGACCGCGCTCCCATGTTCCAAACCCAGGGACCGGACGGCATCAAATATCACGAATACATGACCGTGGATCGCACAATGGAATTGATCGACGCGTTGAAAAAAGCTGAGAAGGAGGGGAAGGAATGAGTCACGTCCTTTTACGTCATCGCGACATCCCCGACCTCAATACTTTGAGTGTTTACAAAAAGAATGGCGGCTTCGCTGCCTTCAAAAAAGCTGTCAGCAAGATGCAGCCGAACGAAGTGACGGATGTGGTGAAAAACTCCGGCCTACGCGGACGCGGCGGCGCGGGCTTCCCGACCGGCATGAAGTGGTCATTCATCGATAACAAGAATTGGCCTCATTATGTCGTCGCCAATGCGGACGAGTCTGAACCGGGCACGTTCAAAGATCGCGAGATCATGGAAAGCAATCCCTTCCAGTTTTTGGAAGGTCTGGCAATTGCCAGTTACGCTGTCGGCGCGACCGTGGCGTATATCTATCTGCGCGGCGAGTTTTGGCAGGTGGCTGCCTTCCTCGATGAAAAGATCGCGGAGATGGAAGAAGCGGGTTTCCTCGGTGACAATCTCTTTGGTACAGAGTATTCGCTGAAGATTTTTACGCATCTCGGTGCTGGCGCATACATCTGCGGTGAAGAGACCGCCTTGCTTGAATCGCTCGAAGGCAAACGCGGACAGCCACGCGTGCGTCCGCCTTTCCCACCTTCGTATGGTTTGTACGGTAAGCCCACCATCATCAACAATGTCGAGACGTTCACCAATGTCCCGATGATCCTCGCCAACGGCGCGGATTGGTACAAGAGCATGGGCACGGCCGATAGTTCAGGCGTGAAGATTTTCTCGCTCTCTGGTCGCGTGCGCAAGCCGGGGAATTACGAGTTGCCCTTCGGAACGACCTTCCGCCAGTTGATCTATGAATATGGCATGGGCGTGCAGGATGGACGTCCCGTCAAAGCCATCATGCCTGCGGGCGCATCTTCCTCTTTGATCGTGGTCGATGACAAAGTGCTCGATACGCCGATGGATTATGCTACCGTCCGCACACTTGGCGCGGATCTTGGCTCCGCCTCGGTCATCGTCTTGGATGACACCGTGGACATCGACTGGGTCGTCAACAAGACCATTCACTTCTTCAAACACGAGTCCTGCGGCAAATGCACCCCCTGCCGCGAAGGCAATTACTGGATGCGCAATCTTACCGAACGTATTCATTCCGGCGCAGGCAGTCAGGGAGATGTCGATCTTCTCCTGAATGTCGCCAAACAGATGCAGGGCAAATGCCTGTGCGCGTTGGGCGAATTCTCCACCATGGCTGTCGTGACCGGCATCGAACGATTCCCGCAGGATTTCAAGAAAGCGGTAAAGGCGTAAGGCGGAACCTTCATGACGAAACAAGTCTCTCTTACTATCAATGGAACGCAAGTCACCGTACCAGAGGGAACTCTGGTCGTGGATGCGGCGAAAATGGCAGGCATCGACATCCCAGTCTTCTGCCATCATCCCAAACTCGAACCAGTCGGCATGTGCCGCATGTGTCTCGTGGAAATCGGACGACCCATGCTCGACCGCACCACTGGTCAGGTCGTGATGGAAAACGGTCAGCCCAAGATCCAGTTCATGCCCAAGCTTGAAACTGCTTGCACCAACCGCGTCTCTGAAGGCATGGTCGT
Organism: Anaerolineales bacterium; assembly: GCA_023382575.1. GTDB lineage: Bacteria > Chloroflexota > Anaerolineae > Anaerolineales > Villigracilaceae > Villigracilis. The sequence goes on along the minus strand of JAHDWC010000005.1, from coordinate 49,137 downwards.
GATGACCCTTTCAGATAAAGCCAAGGATGGGCAGCAGGGAACCGTGGAATTTTTGCTGACCTCGCATCCGCTGGATTGCCCGGTCTGCGACAAGGGCGGCGAATGTCCGCTTCAAAACCTGACGATGGGGTTTGGTCCCGGAAAAAGCCGCTTCATCTACGACGAGAAACTTCATCTCGAAAAGCAGGTTCCTCTCGGCGAACTGATCTGGCTCGACCGCGAACGCTGCATCCAATGTGCGCGTTGTATCCGCTTTCAGGATGAGATCGCAGGCGAAGCAGTGCTTGGCTTCGACGAGCGTGGACGCAATACGCAGATCGTCTCGCTCTCTGACCCGGGGTTTGATTCCGTCTTCTCCGGCAACACCACCGACATTTGTCCCGTCGGCGCATTGACCACAGCCGACTTCCGCTTTGGTGCACGCCCGTGGGAACTGAAGGCGCAGGCGTCCATTTGTACGCAGTGCCCGGTGGGATGCAATACTACCCTCAATACCCGCCGCGAAGCCAAATCCGGTGGTGACATCGTCGTCAAACGCGTCATGCCGCGCCAGAATGAGGAAGTTAATGAAATCTGGCTGTGCGATAAGGGACGTTTCGCCTATCACTATGCTGAAAGCAAAAAGCGTCTGACCAAGCCCCTGGTCCGCAAGGATGAAAAACTTGCGCGCGCCTCATGGGATGCTGCGGTCAAACTCGCTGCTGAAAACTTCTCTGCCAACAAGAAGGATTTTGTGGTGCTGGCTTCGGGTCGCCTTGCGAACGAAGACCTGTTCAACCTCAAATCCCTTGCAGATACAGCAGGCGGCAAAGCCATTCTGTATTCCGACATGGCTGGCGGCGAACTGACCCGGTTGGTGGGTGTCGGTGCTGGCACGAACATCGGCACGATGGGCGCAGGCGACGTCATCCTTGTGGTCGCCTCTGACTTGTATGAAGAGGCTCCTATTTGGTGGCTGCGCGTCAAACAAGCCGCAGACCGCGGCGCGACCCTGATCGTTGCCAACCCGCGTGCAACCAAACTCGACCGTTTTGCGAAGTACACCATCCGCTATGCCTATGGCGATGAGATCAAGACCATCCACGACTTTGAAAAGAAGAGCAAGATCTCCGATGAATTTGCGAAGGCGAAGAATGCAATTGTCTTCTTTGGAAGCGATGGCTTGGGCGTGAGTGGCACGGGGGCGCTGGCTTCGGCTTGTGCAAATCTGTTGAAAGATACCGAGCATGTCGGCCGCCCCAACAACGGTCTGATCGGTGTGTGGCAGCGTGCCAACGATCAGGGCGCGTTCGAGATCGGCTTCGAACCGGAAGAAGATCTGGCAAAGGCGCTCAAGGGCAAGTCGGTTTACATCGTCGGCGCGGACCCGGTTGGGGATGACCCGAATTTGGCGAAGGCGTTGAATGGCGCGAAATTCGTCGCGGTGCAAGACATCCTTGAGACCGAAACGACCGAGATCGCGGATGTGGTCTTCCCGGCGCAGGCCTTTACCGAGCGCGAAGGGACATTCGTCTCTGGCGAGCGTCGCGTGCAGCGTTTCTACGCAGCCGTCCCCGCTCAAGGTGACAGCAAACCAGACTTCGCCATTACCTCGATGGTTGCCAAGCAAATGGGTGTCATCCTCGAAGGCTCATCGCCATCCGTGGTGTTCGACATCCTCTCGCACTCCATCGATGCGTTCAATGAATTGACGTATGAAAAACTCGCCGAATTGCATGGTCAGTGGCCGATCGTCGGGCGCGGCGACTTGTACTATGGCGGTACAACTTACGAGAATACGCAAGGCTTGGGCGTACAACTCATGCCAGTGGCTCAGGTTGAAGGTACGGTGAAACTCTCCAAGGTCAGGAAAGAAGCGGCTCTTCGTCCCAAAGAAAAAGAATTGCTGGCGGTTCCGGTCAACAAGTTGTATGACCTTGGCGTGACCATCGCTTCGGCTGAATTGCTCGAACAGCGCATCGGCGATGTGTATGTCTCCATGCATTCTGCCACGGCAAAGAAGTTGGATGTGGAAGTTGGCAGCCTTGTGAAGTTGAGCTTCGACGGCGTGAACGGTGAAGCCGTGGTGAAGATCGACGATACCATTTCGACGGGTGTGGTGTTGGTGCCGCGCAGTATGGGCATTGCCATTCACGAACCGACGCTTGCGAAGGTGAAATAACATGGACTGGACCATCTGGCTTGAGTGGTTTTTAAAAGGCTTGATCCTGTGTCTGATTTTGCTGACAGGGTTTGCCTACCTGACGTTGTACGAACGCCGCGCGTTGGCTCGCATTCAGATCCGTGTTGGTCCGAACCGCGCGGGTCCGCAAGGGTTGTTGCAGCCCATTGCGGATGCGGTCAAGCTCATCTTCAAAGAAGAACTGACACCGGGCAAGGTGTATCGAGTGGTCTTTTTGCTCGCCCCGGTCTTGACCGTGGTGCCGTCGCTGATTCTGGCGGCGGTGATTCCGCTGGGAACTTCTTTCACGCTCTTTGGGCGTGAGATCACCCTTTACGTCGCGGACTTGAACGTTGGGGTTCTTTATCTGACCTCCATCGCCTCCATCGCTGTCTACGGCATTGTGTTGGCGGGCTGGTCGAGCAATAACAAGTATGCGATGCTGGGCGGTATCCGCTCGTCGGCGCAGATGATCTCGTATGAACTTTCGCTCGGTTTGTGCTTTGTGATCGCCATCATCATGGGCAACTCGATGAACCTGAATGAGATCGTAAACGCCCAAAAGGATGTGTGGTTTGCGGTCATTCAGCCGGCGGGCGCGCTGGTCTTCCTGATCGTGACATTGGCTGAAGTGAACCGCGCTCCATTCGATATGCCGGAAGCCGAACAGGAATTGACGGCTGGGTATCACGCCGAATATTCGGGCATGAAATTTGCATTGTTCTTCATGGCGGAATACCAAAAGATGATCGTCATTTCGATGATCGCCGCGACGTTGTTCTTCGGCGGGTATCGTGAATTCTGGTTCATGACAGATTGGTTCGGCGGCATCTTTAGCGTGGATCGCTTCTGGTTCCTTGGACCCATCTATTTGATGCTCAAAGTTGTGGTGCTGTTGTTCTTTATGATCTGGGTCCGCGCTACCTGGCCCCGCATCCGCTATGACCGCCTGATGGCGTTTGGCTGGAAAGTGCTGCTTCCGTTATCGCTGATTCTGGCGTTCATTACGGCTGTTGGTATTTTACTCACCGACCTCCTGGGCAATCCGCTGATCATTTGGGGAGTGCCCGTTCTTTCGATCATTTGTGCTTTAGTGGCTGTCGCATTTATCTACCGCGATCTGAGGAGAAAATCTCATGGGCGTGTTTGATCCCCTTATTGAACTTTCAAAAGGTCTTGGCGAAACGCTGAGGTCGTTCCTCTTCGAGAAAACCGTCACCGTTCAATATCCCGAAGAGAAGCGCCCTGTTCATCCGCGCTTCCGTGGACGTCACGTCTTGAAGCGTTATGACAATGGGCTGGAAAAGTGCATTGGTTGTTCCTTGTGCGCCGCTGCCTGTCCCGCGGATGCGATCTTTGTCGAAGCCTCTGAGAATACCGATGAGAAGCGCTTCTCACCGGGCGAACGCTACGCCTCCACCTACGAGATCAACATGCTGCGCTGCATCTATTGCGGCTTCTGTGAGGACGCCTGTCCGACCGAGGCGATTGTGCTGGGCGATAATTACGAGCTTTCCTTCTATGATCGCCGCGATGCCATCTATGGCAAGGAAATGCTACTGGAGCCTGTACCCTCCGACCAGATGCTGACCCCGCGTAAGGTGGAAGCGGGTGTGTTTACACGTTCGGTGCCGGAGATGAAAGACCCGACAGATTAGGTGATGGGAATCAGGAAATAGGGATCAGGGTTGCCTGCTGCTTATTCCCTCATCCCTTGTCCCTGATTGACAAAGGTGCTTATGAATTCTGATTTGATCGTATTTCTCGTCCTTTCCCTGGTCGCCATTGCGACTGCGTTGGGAATGTTGTTCAGCCGTAACGCAGTCTATTCGGCGTTGTTCCTGGTATTGAACTTTGTCACCGTGGCGATTTTCTATCTCCTGCTGGGCGCGCCGTTCATTGCCATGTCGCAGATCACGGTCTATGCTGGTGCGATCATGGTGTTGTTCCTGTTCGTTATCATGCTGCTCGGTGCGGAAAATCTTGCACCAACCAGTGACCTGCCGTGGCAGAAGCCGTTGGCACGATTGTTATCCGTCATCCTTGTGGTCGAGACGATCTATCTTCTGTTCTCCCGCGCCCGAACCGACCTCGTAGTGACTGCGCCAGATGCGTCGCTGAATACCATGGAGAGTCTGCGCGAAATGGCGATGGAATTGTTCAGCTCCTATCTGCTGCCGTTCGAAATCACATCCATTCTGTTGCTGGTGGCGATGGTCGGTGCGATTGTCCTCAGCCGCCGGGAAAAGGGAGAGAAATAATGGTCCCTGTCGATTATTACATTGCCTTATCCGCAATTTTATTCATCATCGGCGCACTTGGTGTGCTCTCACGCCGAAACCCGCTGATTATCTTCATGTCCATCGAGTTGATGCTCAATGCCGCAAACCTCGCCTTTGTAGCGTTCGCCAGAGCGCATAACACCTTCAGCGGACAGATCTTCGTCTTCTTCGTCATCGCAGTGGCGGCGGCGGAAGTGGCGGTCGGTCTGGCCCTGATCGTGGAGATCTTCAAAGCCAAAAAGAACATCGATATCGACGAGATGAATTCTCTCAAAGGATAGAGCCCGCGTCATCGTGTGCAGATGCGATGACGGGAAACTCTGGAGAATGCTATGCACTTAAGTGAAACAGTAAATTCAGGTTTTTACTTCCTGGCTCCGTGGCTGGTGTTTGCGCCTGTCATTGGCTTGCTCATCAATGCCATCTTTGGAAGGTATTTCTCCGAGAAGGTGGTCGGCACAGTGGCAAGCCTTGCGTCTGGCGCGGCATTTGTCGTCTCGGTGTTGCTGGCGTATTCCGTGGCGATCAATCATGGACATTCCGTCAGCGTGCCATTTGCCGAATGGATCCACATTGGCGACCTCAAACTCGACTGGACCTTCCGCGTCGACTCGCTTTCTGCGACGATGATGCTGGTTGTCTCCGGCGTAGGGACGTTGATCCACATCTACGCCATTGGATACATGCACGAGGATGTGCGCTTCAAGCATGAAGAGGGACGTTTTACGCGCTTCTTCATCTTCTTGAACCTGTTCATCGCTGCGATGATGATCCTCGTCTCAGGCGACTCCTACCTAATGCTCTTCGTCGGCTGGGAAGGCGTGGGACTTTGCTCCTTCCTGCTGATCGGTTTCTGGTACGAGATGGATACGCTTGGACGTCCCTCCTGGGCGAATTCCAACGCCGCGAAAAAAGCCTTCATCACCAACCGCGTCGGTGACTTTGGTTTCCTCCTCGCCGGTTTCTTGATGTTCTGGTATCTCGGTTCGTTCCAGTTCGATGAAGTCTTTGCTGCTGCTCCCGCCGTCGCTGAAGCAACGCCATGGGTGATCGTAGCCATTACGCTCTTCATGCTTATTGGTGTGGCAGGCAAGTCCGCGCAGATTCCGCTCTACATTTGGCTGCCAGATGCGATGGCAGGTCCCACTCCGGTCTCAGCCCTTATCCATGCCGCGACGATGGTGACCGCAGGCGTGTATCTCATCACGCGTTCTGCTTCGATCTATACCCTCGTTCCCGAGGCGCAATATATCGTGGCGCTGGTTGGAGCGATCACCGCCCTCTTTGCCGCGACAATTGCCGTCGGTCAGTACGATATCAAGAAGGTCCTTGCGTACTCCACCATTTCACAGCTTGGCTTCATGGTTGCGGCAGTGGGTATGGGTGCGTATGTGGCGGGGATGTTCCATCTCATTACGCACGCTTTCTTCAAAGCATTGCTCTTCCTTTCCGCTGGTTCGGTCATTCTCGGCTTGGAGCGTGGACATCATGCTCACGTTCATCATGACGATCATGGCAAGGGAAAGAAGAAAAAAGATGATCACGGACATGGTCACGATGACCACGGCGAAGTCTTTGACCCCGGCGATATGCGCAATATGGGTGGCATTCGCAAGACCATGCCGGTCACATTCTGGCTGTACATGATCGGGACGCTCGCGTTGGCAGGTATCTTCCCGTTTGCGGGTTTCTGGTCTAAGG
>JAHDWC010000005.1:27683-42983 GCA_023382575.1 Anaerolineales bacterium | reverse complement strand
CCTGCTCAGCATTGCTGCCTTCTTCACCGCCTTCTACATGGGACGTCAAATCTGGATGGTTTTCTTCGGTGAAGCCCGCACAGATGCGGCGAAGCACGCAGAAGAAAGCCCCAAAGTGATGACCATCCCTCTGATGGTGCTGGCAGCTTTGAGCGTGTTGGGAGGCGCGTTAAACCTTCCGTTTGATGGGTTCCATCAGCTCGGTCACTGGTTGGAATATACGCTCGGCGAGATCCATGCCCTTCCACTTGATTTGATGGTGGCTGGAATTTCAACGGTTTTGGCGCTGCTTGCCATCTTGATCTCCTGGCTTATTTACGGACGCAACCCGCTCAAAGCGGGTCAATCTGACCCGCTCAAGAAGCCGCTTGGGTTTATGTTCACCGGTATGGAAAACAAATGGTTCGTGGACGAAGGCTATGGTGTTCTCATCCTGACTCCGTTCAAGAAGATTTCGCAATTCCTTGCCGACGTGATCGACTGGCGCTTCTGGCATGACTTCGTGCATGATACGGTGATCGCTGGAACGTATAACTGGCTCAGTGAAGTGGCGCTCAGTCGTTACGCCGATCAGAAGGGGATCGACACCTTCTTCAATAGCTGGGGCGATTTTACGAAATGGCTCTCCGGCCAAGTTCGCAAAATTCAGAATGGCTTTGTCCGCTCGTATGCGCTTTCGGTGCTGTTGGGCGTTGTCTTGATTTTGGGTTACCTGATTTTGAAATAACTCGTAGAAACCGAGGATAGAACATGGAATTTCTTTTACAACCTCTTACACTCCTGACCTTCCTCCCGCTGGTGGGCGTGCTTGTGCTTCTCTTTGTGAACGCCGAGCAAAAGACCGCCATTCGCTGGATCGCCATGGTCACATCGTTGATCACATTGGCAGTTTCATTGTGGGTCTTCTCGATGTTCGACGCATCGAACCCAGACCTGCAACTGGAAGCCAAATACCCATGGATTCAGGTGGCAGGATGGAACATCTACTACTATCTCGCCGTGGACGGTTTGAGCATCCTGCTCGTCCTGCTGACCGCCTTCCTCACGCCCATCTCCATTCTTTCCACGTGGAAAGCCGTTGATGAACGCGTCAAGGATTTCATGATCTTCTTCCTTCTGTTGGAAGTGGGCATGACAGGCGTCTTTCTCGCGCAAGACCTGTTTCTCTTCTACATTTTCTGGGAATTTACCCTCGTGCCGATGTACTTCCTGATCGGCATCTGGGGCGGACCGCGCCGCGTCTATGCTGCCATCAAGTTTTTCCTGTACACGATGGCGGGTTCCATCCTGATGCTTTTGGCGATTCTCTTCCTCGGCATCAAGGCCAATACCTTCAACGTGCCCGACCTGCTCGTGCGCCTGCCGGATATTTATGCCAATGGCACCATCCCAGCCGCCACACAGATGCTGCTCTTCGTTGCCTTCACCGCCGCCTTCGCCATCAAAGTTCCGATGTGGCCGCTCCATTCGTGGCTGCCTGATGCGCACGTGGAAGCGCCAACTGCCGGCTCCGTTATCCTTGCTGGCGTGTTGCTGAAGATGGGTACCTATGGCTTCCTGCGCTTCAACATTCCACTCTTCCCGGATGCGACCATTCAAGCTGCCCCGTGGATCGCGCTTCTGGCGACCATTGGCATCATCTACGGCGCGGCTGTTTCCTATGCCCAGGCAGACGTGAAGAAACTGGTCGCTTATTCCTCGGTGAGCCACCTTGGTTTCGTCATGCTCGGTCTCTTCGCGCTCAACGCTGAAGGCGTCTCTGGCGCGATCTTGCAGATGGTCAACCACGGTCTCAGCACTGGCGCGTTGTTCCTTCTCATCGGTATGATCTACGAACAGACTCACACCCGCGAGATCAAAGTCTATGGCGGTTTGTGGAAGATCACGCCGATCTTTGGTACGCTCATGCTCATCGCTTCGCTCTCTTCGATGGGTCTGCCCGGTCTCAACGGCTTCGTGGGTGAGTTCACCATCCTGCTTGGTGCGTTTGGTTCGAAAGCCATCGGCAACCCTTGGTATGCCGGACTCTCCGCCCTCGGCGTTATTATGGCGGCAGTTTATATCCTTTACATGTTCCAGAAGGTTTTCCTCGGACCTGCCGGTGAGATCACACATCATCACGAACTCAAAGACCTCAACTGGCGCGAGATCCTCACCGTGATCCCGTTGGTCGTTTTCATGTTCTGGATTGGTCTGTATCCCAAGCCGTTCTTTGACATCCTCGCCCCTGCGGTTGAGAAGTTGCTGTCTGCTTTGCCTTTGTAGTTGACCATCGACGATGGACCAAAATCTATCGTCCATCGTCAGAATTTTGGAGCGTTCATGACGCCACCTACCAATACTGATCTTTACACCATCCTCCCGTACATCCTCCTCACCGCGTGGACATGTCTGCTTTTGCTGGTTGACCTCTTCATCCCGAAGGGACGCAAAAGTATCACGGCCGCCCTCGCCGCGCTGGGGATCGCGGGCGCGCTTGGGTTTTCCGTAACCCAGATCGGCATCGAACATCCCGGTTTCTCGGGCATGGTTGCCTTGGATGGTTTCTCCACCTTCGCCAACATCCTCCTGCTTGTCAGCGGATTGTTCGGCATTGCCCTTGCCTACGGCTACACCAAACGCATGGACATTGAACGCGGCGAATATTACACCCTCCTGCTATTCAGCCTCACCGGCATGATGCTCATGGCACAAGCCAATGACCTCATCATCGTCTTCCTCGCGCTCGAACTGCTCTCCATCCCGCTCTATGTTCTCTCCGCCATTGCCCGCAAATTAAACTCGGAAGAATCCGGCGTCAAATACTTTTTGCTCGGCGCCTTCGCCAGCGGATTTGTCGTTTATGGAACGGCGTTGATCTTTGGCGCGACGGGTTCTACCAACTTATCCGTCATCTTTGCCCAAGCCGCCTCCAGCTCCACCTCAAGCCTGCTCCTGACCATTGGAGCGGCGCTTATGCTGGTGGGATTCGGCTTCAAGGTTGCCGCTGTTCCCTTCCACATGTGGACTCCTGATGTTTATCAAGGTGCGCCGACCTCCGTCACAGCTTTCATGGCAGCTGGCGCGAAGATTGCAGGTTTCGTGGCGTTGTTCCGCGTGTTTACCACAGCCTTTCCCACCATCTCGTCTGACATGACCGGCATCCTCTGGGCGCTCTCTGCGCTCACGATGATCGTCGGCAATCTTGTTGCCATCTCGCAGACGAATATCAAGCGCATGTTGGCGTACTCCGCCATTGCACATGCCGGGTATATTCTCATGGCGTTCGTCCCCTATGGCAATAATGCTGTTGCTCCTACGGCGATTGCAGCAGGGATGTTCTATCTAGTGGCATATGCCATTAGCAATTTTGGTTCGTGGGGTGTGGTGATTGCGCTGGAAAAAGCCGAGGGTAAGGGACTCGAACTCGATGACTACGCCGGGTTGGCAAAGAAATATCCCGCCCTGGCAATTGCCATGACCATCTTCATGCTTTCGCTTATCGGCTTCCCTCCAACACTTGGCATGGTGGGCAAGTTCTACCTCTTCCGTTCTGCTATGGCGGGTGGCTTTACCGGACTTGCTCTCATCGGTGTTGTGACGTCGCTGCTCTCTGCATACTACTACTTGCGTGTCGTCGTCAACATGTACATGAAGGAAGGCGATCCCGAGGTCGAGCGCGAGCCTTGGCTTGGTCTCACTACTGCCATCACCGCCATTGCAACGGTCGTGGTCAGTCTTGTCCCGCAGTTCCTCTTCCTGCTTGCAAGCACGGCGGTTTTACGATAGTTTTTATTGACAGACCGCTTCTTTGCGGTATAATATCGCCCGCTAGTTTAATAGATGGCTCCGTAGCTCAATGGCAGAGCAGTTGACTCTTAATCAATTGGTTGGGGGTTCAAATCCCTCCGGAGTCACCAACAAAAAAACATCCCACTGCCAGGGATGTTTTTGTTTTAATCGGGTGGTTTAACCTATAAGGTTTAGGATCCACACAATGAGCGGCGCGACCGCCAACGCAGGCAGGAAATTCCCCACGCGGATCTTTTTCATATCCAATAAGTTGCTGATGGCAAGACCAACGAGGATCACGCCGCCAGTGGCGGTCATTTCGTTCATCATTGGGTCGGTGATGATGGCGCTCAACGTGCCCGCCAGTAGACTGATCCCGCCCTGATAGACGAGAATGATCAGGGACGAGAATAAAACTCCAATTCCAAGGGTAGAGGCAAAGGCGATGGAAGCGAATCCATCCAATGTGGATTTGACCGCCAGCAAGTTATAGTCGCCGGTCAAGCCATCTTGGATCGAGCCGAGGATGGTCATGGGACCGACACAGAAAAGCAGTGACGCCACCATAAACCCGCGCACGAAACGCGAGCCGCCTGTGCCGGTTTCTGATTCGGTCGAGAAGCGTTTTTCGAGCATTTGCCCCAACGATTGTAAACCGTCTTCGATGCGCCACCATTCGCCAAGCAATATGCCGATGATGATGGCGCCCAGCACGATCAGTTGGTTTTCGCTTTTGAGGAACATTTGCAGTCCCATCACGCCGGTGAAGAGACCCATGCCCGCGATGACGGTATTTTTGAATCGTTCGGGGATGCGCGAGCCGAAGATCAACCCGATGAGTCCGCCGACGAGGACGGCAACAACGTTAAGAATAGTTCCAGTCATAGATACCCTTCATATTGATGGTGAATATAAAAAACTTCGGAAGTCTGTGTGACTTCCGAAGTCCGGTTTCGTTAGGATTTCGCCAGGGAAGTCTTCCTGCCTGCGTGTTGATTCTCCAACAGTTCGAGCACAAAACACAACGAGGACAAGCGATTGAGATAACGCTGCAAATGCGGATTCGCCACCACTTCGCCGTCGAAGAGTTCCACCACGCGCCGCTCTGCCCGACGGATGACAGCCCGTGCCAGCGAAAGCGATGCCCCGCCCAATGTGTCGCCTGGCAGGATGAATTCTCTGGGCATTTCCACCACTTTGCTCAATTCGTCAGTTTCATGCTCCAGCCATGCCACCCGCGCCTCGTCTATGAAGCGGAAGGTTTCGGCGTTTTCCGGCGTGGCGGCGATCTCTGCCATCAGTTTGTACAAATCTCGCTGGGCTTCGAGCAGGATGCGGGGAGTCTGCGGCGCGGAACATTGGGCGCGTGCCAATCCCAATGTGGCTGAAGCTTCATCCAACGTGCCGACCGCTTCCATGCGGACATGATATTTGGGCACGCGTCCCTCACCGAGCAAACCGGTCGTGCCGTCATCGCCTTTTGCTGTATAAAATGTCATGTGGGCATTATAACCATTTATGCGCCGCCCGGCTATTGGATGCCAATTGGGTATAATCGCGCCCATGATTTCAAAGTATCACATCGAAATGACCCGCGCGGCGCTCGCGCCGCATTTTAGCGAACGCGCCCTGGAAGTTATCGTCGCGGCCAACATCAAGCAGGATGCCATTATCAATCAATTTGGACACGACGAGATCCATTACGATAACAACGCCATCGACAAAGGTGATCGTTACATCATCGAGCAGCGCGGATATGTGATCGCAACCTTGCTCACGCCGGGCATTCTCTCCGCGTGGATCGCTTTTGGCAGACTCTTGCACACGGCGCAGGATTTTTATGCTCACACGAATTACGTCACAATGTGGCTGGAACAATTTGGCGAAACGCCTCCCCCTTCGACGGAGATCGAGCCACTGATAAAAGAGTTGGTCAAAAGCCCAAAGCTTTGCTCTGGAAAAGTCTACCTGCCGATGGATGTGTTGGCGATCATCCCGTTCCTCCGCCCATTGGCGCTGAGATTCCTGCCGAAGGATTCACACGGCTGGATGAACCTTGATGTACCCGAGCGTGGACCGAAATTTCCCTACGCCATTGCCGCTGCTACAAAACGCACAGAGTATGAACTGGATCTATTACGAAAGATTTTAACGCCTGAAATGTTCGCGCGATTTACAGATAAATAGTTGATTCAAAATGAAATGACAAGAAAGGTATAATCAATCTCATGGATACAAAAGCAAAATTGAACGAAGCAGTAAAAGAAGCGATGAAAAGCGGTGACGAAGTCCGCAAGCGTACCATCCGCATGGTGCTTGCGGCCGTAAAGCAAGTGGAAGTGGATAAACGCGCCGAGATGGATGATATGGCTGTCGTGGCGTTGATTCAGAAAGAGGTCAAGAACCGACGCGAGGCACTGGCGGAGGCGCAGAAAGCCAACCGTGCCGATCTTGCATCGGAGAATGAAGCCGAGATCAAAGTGCTTGAAGATTTTCTGCCGAAAGCCATGCCTGCCGAGGAATTGCGCGCGTTGGTGCAAGCTGCCATCGCTGAGACGGGCGCATCCGCTCCGGGGGATATGGGCAAGGTGATGAAGGTCGTCATGCCGAAGGTTGCCGGGCGCGCGCCCAATGATATGATCAGCGCCACTGTGAAGGAACTCCTCACAAAGTAATTTGCGACCGCGAAGCGGCTGGCGTTTTGATACGCTCGTTGCTTTGCGGTTAATTTTATGTCTGCAAGAGCCCCTGTTCCCCCGCGTGTTCGTTTTCTACAAGCCAGCCTGATCTTGGCGGTCAGCCTTGTCTCGTTTGCTGTGCTGTCCGCGCCGATTGGGTTGCGTCCCACTGCGCAGACGGCGTCGGTTGGCGAGGTGGCGCAATCCACCATCCAGTCGCCGCGTGACATTGAATATGTCAGCGAGGTGCGCACGGAAGAGGCGCGTAAGGCGGCGGAGAGCGCCGTCCAACCTGTTTATAGTCAGCCAGACCCGGCCATTGCGCGTCAGCAGATCGACCGCCTGCGGACGACTCTTCAGAATATTACCGCTATCCGTGACGATGTTGAGTTGTCGGCGGAAGAGAAGCGTTCCAATCTGCTCGCGCTCAGTGATGTGCGTTTGAAGATCGAGACCGTGGATTATCTGCTTAGTATCACCAGCACTCGTTGGGATACAGTACAGTCCGAGTCTGTCCGCGTGGTGGAGCAGGTGATGCGCCGCGCCATCTACGAAGATCGATTGGAGATTGCGCTTGCGGGTGTTTCTTCGTCTGTCAGCCTGACTTTGAGCGAACAGCAATCCGCGTTGGTGACGGAACTGGTCACAGCCTTCGTGGTGCCGAACAGTTTTTTCAGTCAGGAATTGACCGATGCGGCGGAGCAATCGGCGCGTGAGGCGGTCAAGCCGGTGGTGCAGACGTACAAAGCGGGGGAGACCATCGTGCCGGCAGGTGAGATCATCACCCCGGCGGATATGGAAGCCTTTCAACAACTTGGCATGATCCATACCAGCCAAAACTGGGAAGACTTGGGCGCATCCGCTGCGATTGTGGTCATCAGTGCTGCTTTCGTTCCGTTGTATTTTTATCGGCGCAGACGTTCCGTCGTATTGAACGACCCGAAGAATATCCTTGTTATTGCGTTATTGTTCATCCTGTTTTTGATCGGTTCGCGTCTGTTCGTCGGGCGGACGCTCGCGCCATACGGCTACCCGATCCAGTCCGCGGCGCTGTTGTTCACGGCGTTATTCGGGTTGGAAGTGGGACTGGTCTTTGCCATTCCATTATCGTTCATTGCCGCTTTCGGATTGCCAAACTCGTCTGATCTGATCCCCTATTACATGTTCACTTCGCTGATCGGTCTGCTGGCGCTCGGCCCGGCAAGACGGTTCTGGGGTTTCCTACGCGCCGGGCTGGCAATTTCTCTCTCTGGCGCGGCGGCGTTGCTTGCCTTCCGCATTCCGCTCATCACATTGGATTGGATTGGGATTTTGCAATATATTGGGGTGCTTGCTTTTGCAGGATTCTCTTCCGCCAGTATTGCGTTACTGCTGCAATATCTCATGGCACAGCTACTCGGGCTGACGACGGCTCTGCAACTCCTTGATTTCTCTCGTCCTGATTCACCGCTGTTGCAATTTTTCCTGCGCAGCGCCCCAGGGACATATCAACATAGTTTGATGGTTGCCAACTTGGCCGAGCAAGCCGCCGAAAAGATCGGCGCCGACCCGTTGCTTACGCGCGTCGGCGCACTTTTTCATGATATTGGCAAGGCGCTCAACCCGACGTTCTTCATCGAAAATCAAATGCCAGGCAGCGTCAACGCGCATCAAGATGCCAACCCGGAAGAAGTCGCCGCCACCATCATCCGCCACGTCACTGACGGCGTGCAACTGGCGAAGAAACATCGCCTCCCACGCCGTTTGCAGGATTTCATCCTCGAACATCATGGCACGCTCATCACGCATTATCAATATAACCAAGCCATGGAAGCATCCGGCGGTGACGTCTCCAAAGTGGATATCGAAAAATTCCGTTATCCAGGTCCGCGCCCAGCTTCGCGTGAGACCGCCCTGCTGATGCTTGCCGACGCCACCGAAGCGCGCGCGAGAGCCGAACGTCCCACCAACGACGACGAGATCCGGGCGCTTATCACCAGCGTGGTGCAAACCGTCCAAAAATATAACCAACTCGACGACACCTTGCTCACCCTGCGTGACCTAAAACTTATCACCGAATCATTCGTCACAACCCTGCGCGGCACGTATCATCCGCGCATTCAGTATCCCAAAGCCGTGGTGCCGGATCAGGATGCGACCATCATTGCACCAAAAAGGGAAAAATGATCTTCATCGACAACCAAATGGATTTTCAGGAAACCGCGCTGCTCGAACGCGCCGCCCTGCTTACGTTGGAAACCATCCCGCCTCTCAGCCCTGACCCGGAGATTGATTCCGCTAATGCAGACATCACCATCGTCCTGACGGATGACCGCCAACTCCACGAACTGAATCTGGATTATCTCGGGGTGGATGCGCCTACAGATGTACTTTCCTTCCCCGCTTCCGAAATGGACCCGGAAACGGGTACCACCTATTTGGGCGACATCATCCTCTCGATTCCGTGCGCCATTGCGCAAGCTCAAGCGGGAGGTCATCCCGTGGAGGCAGAGGCGCAGTTACTCGTCGTGCATGGGACGTTACACTTGCTGGGTTACGACCACGCTACCGATGAGGAAAAAGCTGTCATGTGGGGAGAGCAGGCGAAGGTTCTGGAGAAACTGGGGCTCTCTCGCATCAAAATCCAGGAATAAAAGTGAAAGCGTTCATCGTTTCACGACTTCATTCCTTTCGCCATGCCTTTCGCGGATGGTTTTATGCCTTGCGCACGCAACGCAATGCGTGGATCCATAGCGTGGTGGCTACGATCGTTTTTATCTTGGGGCTTTGGCTTCAGCTTTCGCCGCTTGATTGGGCGATCATCATTTTGACGATTGCGATGGTCTTCGCCGCGGAATTCATGAATACAGCCATCGAAGCCGTGGTAGATCTTGCCAGTCCGGATACCCATCCACTTGCCAAGATCGCCAAAGATGTTGGCGCGGCAGCTGTGTTGGTGGCGGCGCTGGCAGCGATCATCATTGGGCTACTGCTGCTCGGTCCGCCGTTGTGGTTGAAATTGACTCCCCTCTTTACTGGAAAATAATTCGGAGAACCTATGACTCTTTCTTTCAAATTTGGAACGGTTGGCTCGCCCACAGGTACGCCCAAAAAACCGGGCGGAACGGTGGGTGCGATTGCATTCAGCAAATCCATCGGCTTGGATGCGCTGGAATTAGGCTGGGTGCAATCTGTCCGCGTGACTGAAGCTACCTGTGCAGCGATCAAGGCTGCGGGTCAGGAAGAGGCGGTGGCGCTAAGTGTGCATGCGCCATACTTTATCAATCTCAACGCCACGGACGAAGAATGGCCCAAGTCACGCAAACGTTTGATGGATGCGGCCCATTACGGCTATCTCGCCGGTGCGACGGATATCATCTTTCATCCTGGCTCGTATTTTGGCAATGACCCCGCGGATGTGTTGAAGGTGGCGCTTCCACGTTTGGAAGGTTGTGTGAAGGAGTTGCAAAAGAATGGCGATAAGGTTACGCTGCGTCCCGAGACGATGGGTAAGTCTGCTATGTTAGGTTCGTTTGAAGATGCGCTCGCGATGAGCAAAGCCATGGATATGGTGCAGCCTTGTTTGGATTTTGCGCATTTGCACGCCCGCCCCGGCGATGGCACGATGAATTCGTATGACGAATGGTCGCGCCTGTTCGAGAAGTATGGCAAGGCACTGGGAAGTAAGGCTTTGAAAAGATTACATATCCATCTCTCCGGTATCGAATATGGACCGAAGGGTGAGAAGAATCATCTTCCATTGGCAGAAGCGGACCTTGACCTGAAAGCGCTGTTCAAAGCCATGAAGGAATTTGGCTGCGGCGGACGCATCTTGTGTGAGAGCCCCATTATGGAAGAAGATGCCCTGACGATGAAGAAAACCTGGATGAAGATCAGTGGAGAAAAATAAAAACATCCCGCTCAGCAATGAGCGGGATGTTTTTATTGAGATTACTTGTTAAGTCCGACGTTCAATTCGTTCACCGCCGGGTCATTTGCGCCGACCACGAGGTTGTCGGCAAAGGCATCATAATAGCCTTGTGCAGAGAAGACGAGGGTGAACTGCGTATCACGCGGGATGCCAGTGATCTTATATTCACCACTCGCACCGGTTTGCAGATAAGCTGCGAGGTAGCTATCTGAGAAGTTCGTGTCTGCCCATTGCTCGTACGTGGTGCCAGACTTGAGGACGAAGACGTACGCGCCCGAGATCGGGTTATTGGTAGAGGCATCGTACACCACGCCCTGGACGGTGACAGTGTCGCTGCTCGGCTGCGGAGGTTGTTGCTGATTATTGCCGCTGCTTCCGCTTCCCACTACGACTTGGGAAGAAGTGCCGAGGAAGGTGAGTTGTTCGCCCGTGTAGAGTTCAACGTAATACGAACCAGCCGGGATGGGATTGCCTTCATTGGGCAGATACGTTCCAAAGAGACCATTTGCACCTGCTTCCCACGGGTAGCTATATTCGGCAACTTTCTGTCCGTCTTTGTACCAATGCTCGACGATCAACTGTCCGTCAGTCATGCCGGAATAGGTGAACCCGGAAGCGATACAAAGCGAGCTATCGGGATAGGAACTGACCGTGCTGTCTGCCCATTCGCATTTCTGCGAGGTGCTGGGCGAAGTATCCAGCCAGACAAAGTCGGTGAGGGATTCATTTCCGCTTCCAGGTTGGATCGCCACATTGCTGCCCTGCGTATAGGGGCTGGTGTACTGTCTGCCTGCCTGTGCCGCTTGAATAAGTGGCATGGCAAGGTTCACCGGGCGGATGCCATTCAAGAAGCCGCCAATCGGAATACAACTGTCATTTTGGTCAACGACGCCGTCGCCGTTTGTATCTTGAATTTGGCGGCAGTCGGTGATCTCGTCAATATCAGCGCCAGAGGCGGCGATGGTAGGCACGCCGATGATCTGTCCGCTGTTGTTGGCGGCCAAACCACCCGAGTTCCCGCCGGAAATGGTCGCATCAGTCTTGATCCAGGCGCGGTCGCCGATGGGATTCTCAGATGAAAAGCCTGAGACAGTTCCCTTGGTATAGGTGATGGTGTTTCCGCCAATGGAAGGGAAGCCAAAAATGTTCAAGTTATCGCCCACGCGGACGTTATCCGAGTTGCCCAATTCCACATAAGGAAGGTTCAGGCTGCTCGGGGAGATCGCCGCCCCATTGATGGTGGAGGTGATCTGGATCACTGCGAGGTCGAGAAAACCGTCTACGGCCAGAACATTTGCGAGGTAGGAAGGAACCGCGGGTTTATCTTCCGACACGATGAGCGCCACAGCCAGCGCATCCGGTTCCCTATCTGGCATGCCATAGGCGGCAGGACTGGCAACATGCGAGTTGGTCAGGATCATGCCAGTGGAGTTGATCAGCGTTCCCGAGCCGACGTATCCCGGAACCAATTCTCCGTTCCGATTGAACAGACCGAAGATTTGCACGGTGGCGGAGATTAGGTTGGCGCGGCTCCCAGAGGAGAGGTCACCGCTCTCGTTGGTTGGTGTATCGTTGGTGGGGTTTACCGGCGTGACAGGTTCCACTGCCGGTGAACCGCCCTGACACGCCAGTGACACAAGGACGATCACGGTCAGTAGGGACCAGAAAGGTTTAAATATTTTGGGTCTCATACTTGCCTCTGCTAGAAATTAAGGGACTGAAGAAAGACGTGGAAGCGATCCAGATCGAGGTCGTAGGTCTTTTCATCTGCCTGGAAAGAAACGACCACGGCGTGATCGCCATTCAGGAAGACATAATCTGTACCACGTACCACGCTGGGAAGTTCCGTGTGGGTCAGGTCAGGATTTGACTCGACGAAGACGTAGTTGATTTCGAACGCCTCACGCCCGTAGACGGTCACTTCGCGCTGATCCAACATGCGGAAGGCGAGCAGGTCGCGCGCATGCTCCAGCGTGACGAGCCCGGCCACTTCCGAAGTTGTCGCTTCACTGGTGATGGCGATCTTGCGGATTGTGTAGGTGGCGCCAAAACCAGTGGAGTTGATGTCTGTGGTGCGCAGGAGCACATCCTCAGACGATTCTGCTTGAAGCCAGCCCTTGGGCGCTTCAACGCTGATACCGTCTACGCTAAAGGGCAGGCTGGCGTTTTCGATGCTGGATTTATAGAACCATCCCGCCACCAGCGCGATGATGGTCACAACGACAACGGTGATTTCCGCAAAGCGGTCACCGAGGGAAGTCTGTTTGTTTGCCATGATTGCTCTCCTAGTTCCCCGCCTGAAGCGATTTGATATTGCGGCGCACCAGCCACAGGATGATGCCAGTAGTCACCAACGCCACAACAGCCGCGAGCACGAGTCCCATCCAGGTGTTGGTCGTCGCGCCACTCAGGGTGATGGTGGGGCGGGTGACAACTCCCTGCAACCAGTTGAACACACCGTTGAAGACTGCCGCCAGTGTAATGCCGAGCGGCATCCACCAAATTTGTTCGGATTCGAATTTAGCCCGCCCGAGGAAATAGCCGGTGATGCCGGAGAACGCCGCCTGCGCCAGCGCGACTACTGCAATGCGGATGATGCCCGCACCAAGGTCCACGCCTCCATTCGAGACGACAAAGTTGATGTTTAATACTGTGGCATATCCCAACCCGGCAGCGGTGGCGTAGATGACGCCGTCGGTCGGTTCATCGAATTCATCCGAGTTGTAGATGCTGTATCGTACGGCGGCATATTTCAGGAATTCCTGCGTAAAGCCAACGACGAGGATTCCGCCCACAATGGTGGACATGGTATCCGTGCGCAGCCAATGGGAAACGCGGAAAAGATTTTCAACGACTGGAATGCCAACGGCTGCCGCCAGTAATGCCCCCAATCCAAAAACGCCCAGAACGAAACCCTTGGGTTCGGGTTCTGCGCGATCCTGCAAATAGAAGAAAATCAGCCAGATCGCAGCGGGAACAAGTGCAAGAAAAACACCTGTCAATAAAAGGGTGGTGTTCGTAAACACCGGTTGAAGAGCTCCGT
Source organism: Anaerolineales bacterium (assembly GCA_023382575.1). Taxonomy (GTDB): domain Bacteria; phylum Chloroflexota; class Anaerolineae; order Anaerolineales; family Villigracilaceae; genus Villigracilis. The sequence continues at coordinate 29,581 of JAHDWC010000005.1, read as the reverse complement.
CCAATACATAGACGATGCCCACGAAAACTACCAGGCTGACGATCAACAGAATCTCATCACGCCAGACGTGTTTCCGTTCGTGAATGGCTTTTGCCTCACTCATACGGTCGTTCCTCCTTAATTGGTCTTATCTATCTCAATATCACACTCATGATATGGGATTTTCACTTAAAGTCAATAGGAATGTTGGTTAGTGACGAATCCCGCAAGTGGACGTTTGCTGGGCGAAAAAGGTTCCAGCGTAAAATCTACTTACAGACGGGCTGTCAGCCCAAAGTCGGCGGGAAGAAGCGAGAACATGTGGGCGTCGTAGATGTTTTTGCCCACGGTCATGCGGTTGAGCAATATCCCCTCATAATGAGCTCCAATTTTTTCAGCGACTCGTTTGCTGGCGTGATTGCCGACGGCGATGACGATCTCGGCGCGGATCAGTTTTATATGTTCGAAGGCGTAACGAGCGGCAAGTTTGGCGGCGCGCCCGGCGAAGCCGCATCCGTGACGAGGTGTGCGCACCCAATAGCCAAGGTTGCAAAATTGATACACCGGGTGAATGTGACTCAACCCGCAGCCGCCCAGAAATTCGTTCGTGTTCGCATCGGTGATGGCGAAGGAGTACAACCCGCCGCGCATCCACTCGGCGCGGGTGACGGTGACGAAATTCTTCGCCACATCCTGGGTGTAATTGGACGTCGCCCAAGACATCCACGGGCCAAGCTCTGGCAGGGATTCCTGCACAGCTTTGTGCAATTCATATTCATCGCCAAATTCGAAGGGACGGATGGCGACGACGCCGTCGGTTAGTTTTGCGTAGGGAAGCATGTTAAACAAAAATGGAGACACAACTTCACGAGGGCGTGGGAAGTGTCTCCATTGGCATGACAAAATATCAGGAGATGTAGTCTCTCAGGTTGTGTTCCACCGCATAGGCGGCTGCCTCGGCGCGGTTGTTCACGTTTAACTTTGAGAGAATGCTAGAGACGTAATTACGAACCGTGCCTTCACCCAGAAAGAGCGTCTTGGCGATCTCGCGGTTGGTCTTGCCTTCTGAAACGAGCAGCAACACGTGCTTTTCCTGCTGACTCAAATGCGCGAAGGCAGATGCCTCTTCCTCTTTCACCGCACGACGCACTTCCTGAAAGACGCGTTGAGTCACCGCCGGGTCGAGCAGCGCTTCGCCGCGACCGACCGACTCAAGCGCCTTGACCAGATCCTCACTGCCGATCTGCTTGAGGATATAGCCCGAAGCGCCCGCGCGGATGGCGGAGAAGAGCATCTCATCCTCCGCGTAGGAAGTGAGCATGATGACCTTGGTGTTGGGGAATTGGTTCACGATCTGTTCGCAGGCTTCGATGCCCGACGTGCCGGGCAGGCGAATGTCCATGACAACCACATCGGGTTTGAGCAGAGCTGTCTGCTCGAGCGCTTCGCGCGCCGAACCAGCTTCTCCCACCACATCGAATTGGGGGTGCCGCTCCAGCAGTGACTTCAAACCGAGCCGCACAACTTCATGATCGTCCACGAGGATGATTCGTTGTTTCTTCATGCGCATTATTTTACCCTAGGAAAAGGCAAAAACGGGCAAATTTCACGGAATTTCGACTTTTTTCAAGACTTGCAAATGTTCCTCGATATGCGCCAGACTACGCTCCACCCAGAACTGTAAAGTTGGTTCACCGCCCAAGGTGTCATGATGGCTGAGGCGTGACCACCCCTCCACAGGCATGGACCTCAAGAGCGCGAGCAGGTCATCAACATTTGCCATAAACTCGCTCAAAATTTTTTTCAAAGATTCGTCACGGTTGTAATGCTCTGTCATCCAAGTATCAGCATCGAAGGTTCGAAAGCCTGGCATTTCTTCGCTCAATGTGCGGCGGATGCGTTCGCCATACACATGTCGA
>JAHDWC010000005.1:23699-27673 GCA_023382575.1 Anaerolineales bacterium | reverse complement strand
CCACATCGCGGACATGCGCCGCCATTTGAACAACTGTCCATTCACCTTCGGTTTTTGTGGACGGGTCACTGAACGATTCACAAGCCGCGCAAAATTCCTGTGCGGCTTCTACAAAGCGACTGAGTAATTTCTCGCGGTATTCCAATAGCTCTTTCATGCTTCCTCCAAAACCCGAATGGCTTCTTCGAGCGATCTGATCGCAAAAACGCGAACCCCATGCCGACTCAACTCCGCGTCTGCCTGATGCGATAACTCTGCCAGGCCTGCCTTACTGGCAAAGTACGCGCCCGCTTCCTGATCGGACCCGTTGCTTGATCCCGCGACGAGATTCAGGATGACGCCTGAACCTTTGGCTTTCATCACCCGTCCTGCGGTTTGAATCATCAGAAATGCGCCCGTCAGGTTGACGTCCAATGTGCGATGCCAATCCCATTCATCCATGGTCAGCAGAGAAACGTGTGGCTCCACCGCTGCATGGTTGATGAGAATATCGACCGTCCCAAAATCATCTTCCACATTTTTGATGACCGATTGTGCGCCAACCTTCTTGGCAATGTCTTCGACAAATGACTTGGCTTTTCCACCTCGTGCGTGGATGCCTGCCACAACCTCTTCCACGTTGATCGGGGATATGTCATTGGCGGCGATGATCGCGCCGCGGGCGGCGAGTTCCTCTGCCAGCTTGCGTCCAAGCCCTTTCCCTGCGCCGGTGATGAGAATGACTTTGTTTTCCAGTTTCATGAAAATCTCGCTAGTTGCAAAATGGGATGGTATCCGGGTTTTCGTTGGCGTTCAACGGCAAACCGAAATATGGTGATGGATCGTATGTGTTCTCGATGTCCAGCTCGTTCTTGAACTTTCCAAAGCCGTCATCCTCTACGATGGAAATGTGCAAATGCACCCCGACCGGGCTGCTAGGGTTGCCGGAGTAATTGCCCTGATAGCCTAGAAAAGTCCCCGCTTCCACGAAGACTTCTTCTGTGCCTTGTGGAAATTCTGGTGATACGAATGAATTTCCGTTCGCGTCTGCCATGTGAGTATAGTACACCCAAATCTGACGAGACGGATCGAGCGGGTCTTCTGGCACGCGGATGATGACCGTGGAAACCCAGTCCACTTCACGGGTGAGATAGCCAGGATACGCCGCGACAATGGGCGTGACGCCTACGCCCGTCCCGGCGAAAATATCCAAGCCGGAGTGACGGTGACCAGGTCGGAATGAATCGTCCCAAATGAAGCCGATCAAACCGTCAGTGGGAAACCTGAAAGGAGCATCACCGCACACGGCACCCGTCGTCATCACCAGATCGGGACGTGTAGAGGGGTCGCGGATGTAGTCGATGACCTGGGCGGTGCGGGCAACGCTGCGACCGTAGGTAAAGTACAGATAAATCCCCGCAGCGGCAATCGCTACAGGGATGACGAAGATCAGAAATTTTTTATGCATTGGGGGAATTATATATGTTTTTGAAACCGTTCGTGTTGATAAGCAATTCTTACAAAAAATCTACTCATTGTTATCCATTTTCTTATATTCCAAAATTAAGATAGGCACATCGATTAAAAAATAAGGAGACCGAACCATGACACTCTATATCCAATCTCAACCCTTTGCTCAGTACAAACCTGTCCGTCGCGCCGCCATCCGCCGCTGGGAACAGCAGCCTCAGGAACGTGCGCTTGGCGTCAACGTCCGTGAAGAGGACAATGCCTATGTCTTGACCGCGCTCGTTCCGGGACTGAAAGGCGAAGACCTGAACATTCAGGTGCTGGAGAATGTCGTCAGCATCGAGGGCGAGTACAAAGCAGAAGAGGCTGAATATCTCTTGAGCGAACTGCCACAGGGCGCCTTCCGCCGCACGCTGCGAATGCCGACCGAGATCGACGTCGAACACGTGGAAGCAAAGATCGCTGATGGCGTGTTGACCCTGACCCTGCCAAAGGCTGAGTCTGCCCGCCCGAAGAAAATCCAGATCGCTGTTCACTAATTTATCGGTAATGCAAAGGTCACGCTGCAAAGCGTGACCTTCTTTTTTGCCAGTATAATTCTGGGACTCTCATGTTCTGGAGAATTCAAGTGCGTTTTAAACAACTTTCAGTTTTGATCCTCTTAATTTCCATACTCGTCGCTTGCGGCGGGAATGAAGCGACAATTCCGGCGCCCACAGTTGTGCCTTCGCATACGCCTCCTCCCACAGCGACGACGATTCCTACCGCATCCACCCCGTTGGCGATCCTCGTCCTGCCCGCGGATATGGATAAGACTTCGTTCGACTTGTATCAGGAGACGGTCTACAATCTGGCGCAGGCATCTGGGTATCGGTTTCAGGTACGTAATTCGTTGACGACACAGGATGTGGCCGACCCGACGCTTAAAGTCGTCATTGCGCTTCCGCCGGACCCGGGAATTGCTACTCTCGCGCCAGCAGCACCAAACGTTCAGTTTTTGGCCGTCAATATTCCCGATCTGACAGCGGGTGGCAATGTTAGTGTGTTGGCGCCGAATACGCAGGTGGAGTTACCTGCTTTTCTGGCAGGGTATACGCTGGCGATGCTGGTCGAGGAATATCACATTGGCATGTTGTATCCCGATGGAGATGCGAGCGCGGGTGCGGCGGTCAACGCCTTCAATAATGGTATGCGCTATTACTGTGGTCTGTGCAAACGGATTTATTTTACGACGTATGAATACCCAACTTTTTTGGGAATTCCTCCCACCGAAGACCCCGGTAAGTATGGCGGTTATGCCAATGTCCTCATCAATGATCGGGATGTGGATGCGCTTTATATTTATCCCACGCTTGCCAGTGACGATTTCCTGACGTATGTTGGCACACAGGGTGTGTATCTCATCGGTACGACCTTGCCAGAGCAGCGCCCTGGCGGCTGGGTGATGACCATCAGCCCGGACACGATCAAGGCCATTGAGAGTTCGTGGACCAGCCTGACGGCTGGGCAGGGCGGTATCAATGTTCAATCTCCGCTCGGGCTTGCGGATGTAGACACCAGCATTCTCACGGAAGGAAAGTTGCGCCTCGTGCAGGAAACGCTGGACGGGCTGCTGGCAGGACGAATCCTCACCTCAAACCCATAAACAAAAATGACGGGCTGAAAGCCCGTCATTTTCTTATACGAACGCTTCGATGTTTTGTCTGCGCGGCACGATCCAATCCTGACGCGCCAGCCAGGTCATGCACTTGATGAGCAACGCCATCGGGCTGATGGGCGTGGGGATATATTCGTCCACGCCGACGCGATAGAACTCGACGGCTTCGGTCTTATCCGATTGAGGCGCGAGCAAAACCAGTGTGCCATTGGTGGTGAGACGTAACCCGCGACAGATTTCCAGCTGTTCGCGGGTTGATTTGTCAGAGGTGGTGAAGTCGATCAGGATCAACGCGGGGGCGATTGCCAGGGCAGATTGCAATCCGCTGGCGGTGGTCGCTTCACTGATGATGCGGTAACTTTTCTGGGAGAAGAAATCTTCCCATAGGGAAACCATTTCAGCATCCCGTGAGATGATGAGGACAGTTTGTAGTGCGCTGACATTGAGATGAATATCGTTTGCAGCCATATTGTCCTTTCTGGTTTGTAGTTTTACTACCATCGTCGTTGAAATGGCAGGCGTTGTGTCTGACCCGTTGGTACTATCTGGACAGGAATACTCCTTGACCACATTTCGGTTCGCATGATAGACTCGCGGCAACCTTGAAAAAGGAAATCTATAAAGAAAGGAGCGCACTACCCATGATGAGCAAGTTTTATGTAACTCTCTCTCTTGAAGGCATTGGTGTTTTTGATTCTCGTAGTGCGCCTGTTCGTCGTTAGGCTATTTCTGTAGCAGTCTTGCGACCACGGGGCGCCAAGCCCCGTGGTCGTTTTGTTATAACGCCCAAAACGTAAACGGGTGAAAACCCAGAGAACCCAATTTTTTTTTTTGAATTTAAACACGAAAAAAATGTAAACAATAAAAC
>JAHDWC010000005.1:0-23689 GCA_023382575.1 Anaerolineales bacterium | reverse complement strand
CCGCCGAAGCGGTCACGGGTTGAATCCCCTGTGACCGCTTTTTGTTTTGTTGATGTAAACGAGGAAACCATGTTAGACATTCAAGCCCAGTTGTTCGAAGCGCAGGATGTTCGTTTTGGTCCCATTGACCATGAAACGCATCCCGAGATCGAATCCAGATGGACGCATGACGCCGAATATATGCGCCTGATGGAATTGAAACCTGTGCGTCCGCTTTCGCCTGCGATGGTGAAGAAAAAGTATGAAGCCATCGAGAAGGATATGGACGAACAGAAGAATCTGTTCTATTTCACCATTCGCGCCCGCGAAGGTGACCGCTTCATTGGGAAGGCGCTGATCGAGATGGTGGACTGGTCGAACGGCAACGGCTATCTTCAGATCGGTATCGGCGAGGCAGAGTTCCGCCGCAAGGGATATGGCTCACAGGCTTTGAGTATGCTGTTGCGCTACGGCTTCGGTGAGTTGAACCTGTATCGTGTCACCGCGGTGGTGCCCGCCTACAATGAAGCTGCGCTCCACCTCTTTCAGAAGTTCGGTTTTGTGGAGGAAGTCCGCCGCCGCAAGGCTCTGCATCGCGACGGCGAATTTTGGGACATCATCGGCTTCGGCTTGCTGAATGCCGAATGGCGCGAAAAATTCAACGGTCGAGGGTGAAGCGATGAAAGATATTTATCGCGGAACCCTCGTCCGCCTCGCGTCGTTCCCGCCGGAGACGATGACCAAGTCATTCCTCAAATGGGACCGCGACACGGAAATGCAGCGCCTCAGTGACGTCGTGCCGACACAGTTGTGGTCGGAGAAATACCTTAAGGAATATGTCGAGAACTGGAAGGAAAGTGATACCAGTTATCGTTTTGCGATCTGTCCGCTGGAACAAGAGAAATTCATCGGCATGGTGTCGTTGTGGATCAATTCGTGGAGTCACGGCGAAGCATGGCTTGGAATTTTCATCGGCGAGCGGGATTATTGGGGCAAAGGTTATGGGACAGATGCCATGCGGTTGGCGGTGCAATATGGATTCACCGAACTCAACTTGAGGCGCATCTCGCTTGGACTGCACGCCTTCAATGAACGTGCGATGAAGAGTTATCTCAAGGTTGGCTTTCGGGTGGAAGGCTGCGAACGCGGATCGTTTTTGCGTGATGGCGTCCGCTGCGACGATTTTGTGATGGGATTGCTGCGTGAAGATTGGACAGCCGTACAGGGTGTGCCATGAAAGATATTCTGCGCGGCGAACAGGTGCGTCTCTCGGCTGCTGATCCGCAGGAGATGGGGAAGCTGTTTTCGAAGTGGAGCAGCGACTCGGAATTGATGCGGCTGTTTGGGAACGGTCCCACTCGTGCGTATTCGACGAAAGCCACGACCGAATTCTACGAGAAGGAGCTCGATCCTAACTCGGAGAAGCACTTTTGTTTTAGCATTCGCTCTCTGACCGATGACCGTCTGCTGGGTGAGACCGATCTCGAAGTCAGTTGGATGATGCGCAACGCTTTCGTCGGCATTGGTATTTACGACCGCGCCGATTGGGGCAAAGGCTATGGCACCGAAGCGATGAAGCTCATCCTGCGGTATGCCTTCGCCGAACTCAATCTGCAGCGCGTCACATTGACTGTGTTCGAGTACAACCCACGCGCCATTCGCTCTTATGAAAAGGCCGGCTTCCGCCATGAAGGTCGCCGTCGTGGCGGATTGCTCAAGGATGGCAAGCGCTGGGACATTCTTTATATGGGAATTTTATTTGAAGACTGGAAGGAACTTAACAATGACAAAGGACTCGCTTCTTAACTTAGACTTGAAACTTCGCCCGGTCACCTGGGGTGATCTCCAAGCTGTAACCGATTTAATGTACGCCGTCTGTGAAGCCGATGGCGATGTGACGGTTGCCACCTCGCTTGAAGAATTGGAAAAGCAATGGCGCTCGAATGAATTCAACCCTGAAACTGATGCGTTTGTAGTAGAAGCTCCAGACGGACGCATCGTCGGTTATTCGGAATTGTACAATTTCAAAGATCACGCCGATCTGGGAATCGATGCATACTTCCATCCACACTTCAAGCACATTGGCGGGATGCTGCTCGAACGTACGCTGGAACGCGCGCGTGATGAGATCAAACTTGCCGCGCCAGATGTGCGAGTCTTCGTCCGTAGTACGCTGGATGGCAAGGATGAGAGCGCCAGGAACTTCCACACCGAATTGGGCTTCTCGATTGTGCGCTATAACTGGCGCATGGAGATCAATTTGACGGAAGCGCCTCCAGCGGCAGTCTTCCCCGATGGGGTGGAACTCCGTCCCTTTGATAAAGAGGCGCATGCCCGTCTCGTGTGGCAGGCGGAAACTGAATCCTTCAGTGAACATTGGGGCATGCATGCCCGCACGTTCGAGGTGTGGTCAAGCCGCAAAATGGAAATTTCAGATTTCGACCCAACCTTGTGGATGATTGCCTGGGATGGCGATGAAATTGCTGGCTTTTCACAGAATCGGTTTCGCATGGGAATTGGCTGGGTGAACACGCTGGGCGTTCGTAAGCCGTGGCGAAAATCCGGGCTGGGATTGGCGCTGTTGCAACACTCCTTTGGCGAATTTTACAAACGCGGCACGCCAACCATTGGATTGGGCGTGGATGCGTCCAACACCACCGGCGCGACCCGCCTCTATCAACGGGCAGGTATGACCATCGCCAGTGAGTTCGTCACCTTTGAGAAGGAACTCCGTCCCGGCAGAGAGCTGGAGGATGCAGACGAGCGGCAATAAAACCGGGCATCCCGGTGGAAAATTGCGGAAAACCCGATTCGCAGGGCCGAAAAATTCGGGGTAGAATCAGTCAGTATTTGCGAACTCAGAAAGGGATTCCTATGATGAACCTGCGATGCCTTTATTGTCAGACCCCATTTACCCTGGGGCGCCCAGAAATGCTTGCCGCGCTCGTAACGATGAGCGAAAAGCACCAAAATCACTACGATGCACATTGCCCGCGCTGCCGTCGCGCCAACTCCATTTCGCGCCAGCGGATGGAACTGTTCTTCCCCAATTGGCGTGAAGCCGCCAAACAGCAGGCGTCCATGCCTGCCGCCGACCCGGATGAATTGCCATCCGCCTCTGCCAACCTGAAAACGGAACCCCTGACCAAGGCTGTCAAGTCCGCGGCGTTGAAGACTGCTGCGGTGAAAAAGACAGCCGCTGAAAATGCAAAGCCATCTGCATCCAAAAGACAACGCGCTTCCAAGCCGGCTTCTGCCAAGAAGACGACCCCGTCCAAGGCTTCCCCTTCCAAGACGAGCAAGCCCTCTTCGAAGGATAAGAAGAAGTAACGGACCCATTCGGAACCCCGACCCGCAGGCGTGTTGCACACCCTGCGGGCTTTTTTATGAAAAGAGGAAATTACTCATGACCTTTCGCGCAGTTTTTTTTGATTATGGCGGCGTCATTCAACGTACCGAATTTCAGGCGCCGCGTCAGCATCTTGCTGAACGCTTCAGCATGGATTACGACGACATCGACAAGCTGGTCTTTGCCGGAGAATCGGCGCGACGCGCCTCGGTGGGTGAGATCAAGGAAGATGCCCATTGGTCGCAGGTATTGAAGCGCCTCAAACGACCCGAAGCCGAGTTGCAAACCATCAAGGATGAATTCTTCGGCGGCGATGTCGTTGACCATGAGCTGGTCGAATTCATCCGCTCGTTGGGCGAAAGGTTTCATATCGGCCTGATCTCAAATGCCTGGGATGGGATGCGTCCGCATCTTGAAAAGTCTGGGTTGATCGATCTGTTTGAAACGGTGGTCATCTCGGCGGAGGTTGGGACGATAAAGCCCGAAGAGAGGATCTATCGTCTCGCGTTGGAAAAGGCTCAGGTCAAGGCAAAAGAGGCGATCTTTGTCGATGACATGCCTGTCAATATTGCAGCCTGTGAGTCCATCGGCATGAAGGGAGTCTTGTTCAAAGATCCCCATGTGACGATGGAAACGTTGAAGAAACTTTTGAAAGAATAAATCATGAAAACAAAAACTGAACTTTTTATCCGTGACCTCGGTGACGGATTGATTTTGCGCCACGCTTCTGTGGACGATGCAGATGCGCTTGCGACAATGAACAGCATCATGCACAGCGATGACGGCCCTGACAAGCCCAATGAACGCATTGGTACCTGGACCCGAGACCTGCTAGCTCCCAATCATCCGACCACACGCCCAAGCGATTTCACCATCATCGAAGAGACAGCAACCGGGCGCATCGTTTCAACCCTGTGCCTGATTCCACAAACATGGACGTATGAAGGCGTTGAGTTTGGCGTGGGGCGGCCGGAACTGGTCAGCACTTTGCCTGAATTTCGCAACCGCGGACTCGTCCGCGTACAGATGGAAGAAGTCCACAAGTGGAGCGAGGAACGCGGTCACTTGGCACAGGTGATTACCGGCATTCCATATTTCTATCGTCAATTTGGCTATGACATGGCATTGAATTTGGCTGGACGGCGTTATGGCTTCGAGCCGCATGTCTCCGTGTTGAAAGAGGGGGAGCAGGAGACATATCGGATTCGTCCTGCCGTGGAAGCTGATGCGGACTTTGTTTTGCGTATTTATCGTGAAAATGAAAAACGGTATGCCATCTCCTGTCAGCGCACGCTTGAGAATATTCTCTATGAGATGAAGGGTCAAAGCCAGGAAAATATCAATCATTTCGATGTGATGATCATCGAAACAGCGGATGGGACCCCAGTCGGGTTCTTTCAACATGCCACGGAGTTATGGTTCTTTGGTTTGTATTGCACCTATTATGGGTTGGAGAAAGGCGTTTCCTGGCTGGAGGTTTCGCCGGCGGTCGTGCGATATTTATGGAAGAAAGGCGGTGAATATGCAGCACGCGATTCGCAGACACGTGACTCTTTTGGCTTTAGCCTCGGAGAACAGCATCCCGTCTACGAAGCGTTGGAGGATAAACTTCCAGTGACGCGTTCACCTTATGCGTATTACATCCGTGTGCCAGATCTGTCCGCCTTTCTGAAACACGTCAAGCCAGCCTTGGAGAAGCGTTTGGCAGAGTCTGTTGCGGTGGGTTATACAGGGGAATTGAAACTTAATTTCTATCGCAGCGGCATGCGGATGGTTTTCGAACGAGGATTGATCACGTCCATCGAGCCGATGAAGATTGCGTCTGAGACTCAGGCTGATGCCAATTTCCCCGACCTGACCTTTCTGCATCTGGTCTTCGGGCATCGCAGTTTGGATGAGTTGCGTCACGCTTTTGTCGATTGTTATCTGACCAACCATACTGCGCGGGTATTGTTGAACGCGCTCTTCCCCAAACGTCAGTCCAGCGTTTTTTCGATCTATTAGTCCATTTTGTGCAGGCGTCCCATCCCGTTAAGCTGGCGGGGTGGGACATTTGTTTCCAGGAGCAGGCGTCGGGTAGGGTGAGGCGGGATTCCTCAATTTCCTTTTCCAAACAAGAGTGCAAAGAGGATTAATTGACGCATGTCATGCTTTGCAAGTATAATCTTCGGGACTATCCCTCTTTATGGGAAGTAGAGGCACAATGGCTCTGCGTGGTAACTTACGCGATTTTACGATTACACAACTCTTAAACTTGATCAACCTTGCCAGCAAGACTGGTACGCTGGTCGTGGATGGGGCCTCGGAGCAGGCTTATATCTCCTTCCGTGAGGGCAAGCTGGCCTATGCGCGCATCGGTAAGGATGATGGGAGTCTTGCCGCGGTCTTGTATAAGGCGAGCAAGATCAATGCGAATCAGTACCGCGCCATTGTAGACCGTGCCGGGCAGATGACGGACAAGGAATTGGGCTTGTTGTTGATCAACGCTGGCTATGTGACCCAGGAAGATATCCTGCTGAATTTACAGGTATATTTCACTGACCTGATCCGAAAATTGTTTACGTGGGTGGAAGGTATCTTCCGTTTTGAGAACGATATCCTTCCGCCGGATGACCGCATCAATGTGCGGATGGACCTTGAGAACATCATCATTGAAGGTTCGCGTCAACTGCGCGAATTGGAGCAGCTGCAAGACGAAATTCCCAGCCTGGATATGGCGCTCAAGTTTACTGAACGCCCGCTGACCAACATCAACCTGAGCGTGGATGAGTGGAAAGTGGTCAAGTTCGTAGACCCGAAGAACACGATGCGCCAGATCGCCAAAACGAACAAGCTGACTGAGATCGAAGTCCGCCGAATCGTATATGGGTTATTGCAGGCTGGACTGGTGGAATTGGCACGTCCCGCCAATGCCCCAGCTCCGATGAGCGCGAAAACCACCTTCCCAACGCAGGATAAAGAAGAACAAAAATCATTGATCAATAAACTGATCGGCCGCATTCGTCAACTTTAATTTTTTTCAGGCCGAAAGGATAGGAATTATGCAAACGGTCAAAATGGTAGTCACAGGTCCATTCAGCGCTGGCAAGACTCAATTCATTCAGTCTGTCAGCGAGATCGACGTGGTCGCCACAGAACGAAAAATATCTTCCGATGAGGAGCGCACCGTCAAATCATCCACGACGGTGGCGATGGACTTCGGTCGAATCACCGTGGACGAAGATCTGGTGCTGTATCTGTTCGGCACACCCGGACAGAAGCGCTTCGACTTCATGTGGGAGATCCTCTCTGAAGGCATGCTGGGATTCATCGTAATGGTGGACAGCACCCGCCCCGAAACCTTCCGTGAAGCGCGTTCGATCCTTGAAACCTTCCGCGCCTACGCCCCGACGCCGTACGTCGTTGCCGCCAACAAACAGGACAAGGAAGATGCATGGGACCTGGAAGACATGGGCCATGCGCTTCGCCTGGATAAAAATACAAAACTGCTGCCCTGCGTCGCCACGGATCGCGCATCCGTCAAGACCATTTTGCTGGAATTGCTGTACAGCATTCTTCAGGAAATGGAATCTGGGAAATAGCGGTGGGATGATCTTTTGCTGTGTCGTCTATCACTACTGATCAAGGCATCGTTCATTATGAAGTCTACGGGCGTGGACGCCCGGTAATCCTTTTACATGGTTGGCTGGGCTCATGGGGGCTTTGGCAGGAGACCATGGCATACCTGGGTGCGTTTTATCGCACCTATGCGCTGGATTTTTGGGGATTCGGCGAGTCGGGTAAGAAGCGTGAAACCTACGCCGTTTCCGATTTCGTTAACCTCGTCAATCAATTCATGGACCAGTTGGGGATCGTCCATGCGCCGTTGGTGGGACACAGTATGGGCGGCACCGTCAGCCTTTCGGTGGCGATCAAATATCCTGAGCGGGTAAGCAAGGTGGTCGTAGTTGGTTCACCGATGGTGGGGTCGTCGCTTGCGCCATTGCTCAAAATGGCAGGCATGCGTCCCATCGCATTCCTGCTTTTCAATATGATGGGACCCTTCCGGGCCTTCATGAAGTACTATTACTCGCGCCTCATCTGTAGTGACCCGCGCTTCCCGGATATGATGGATCGCGACCTCTCCCGCACGACGGTTGAGTCGTTCTTGCTGTCCATCGCATCGTTGCGCCGTACCGACCTGACGCCAATGCTCCCCCAGATTCGAGTCCCGGCGATGGGGATGTTTGGTGACAAAGACTTGATCGTCCATCCCAAACAATGGCAGCCCATGCAGAATGGGATTCCACATGCTCTCATCGAACGCTTCCCGGCTTGCGGACATTTCCCCATGCTGGAAGAACCAACCCGCTTCAGCCAGACCCTGAAAAAATTCCTCGACGGTGACTATCCAAATCCATGAGCAATGACACATTCTTCTATCCCCAGAAAATGGGGAGGATTATCCTTTTAGGGATGGAAGAGGTGATTGGACAGGGTGGGGTGAATGCTGTCTTGCGCCTTGCCGGGCATGAAGAATGGATCGGCAATTATCCACGCGCGAGTATGGAACGCACATTCCCATTTTCCAGCGTGAGCACCCTTCATCAGTCATTGGAACAGGTCTACGGTCCGCGTGGGGGGCGAGGGTTGGCGCTGCGGACTGGGCGGGCTTGCTTCAAGTATGGTCTCAAAGAATATGGTTCCATGATGGGCATCACAGAAATGGCGTTCCGTCTGTTGCCGCTTTCCACAAAGCTGCACACGGGTGCCCGGACCTTTGCAGACCTGTTTAACCGTCATACTGACCAAAAAGTGCGGCTGGAGGAGACTGAGACGCAGATTCTCTGGCATATCGAGCGTTGCCCACTGTGTTGGGAGCGGAGAGAAACGGAGCCGGTTTGTCATCTGGCTGTGGGGGTGTTGCAAGAAGCCCTGTACTGGCTGAGCGGCGGAAAAGTCTTTAATGTAGAAGAAACCGCCTGCATTGCCAAGGGAGACCCGGCTTGTACCATTGTCATAGACCGGATTCCACTCTCATAATTGGCAGTTGAACTGGGGAAATCTGCCCTACTAACAATTTTGTTTTGCCGGATAATGCGTTTTAGCCCTTGCTTTGATTTATAATCTTGAATATGCACAAGATCATCCTACACGCGCCCAACCCGGTCATGCCGTTTTGTGAACCGGCGCGTGATTTGCGGATTCAGAACTCGCCACTCTGGCTTCATCAACGCAACCTGCTCGCCCCCTACGTGACCAGTGAGCGGGAGCTGAAGCAGGGGGAGCGTATGCAGCCTGTCCGCGAGCCGACCATCGTCTACCGCGACAATCTCTTTTTCGACGAGTACTACATTACCGCCTTCATGCAAGAGGCGATCAAACGTAATCGTCCGGTGCGGGCTGCCTTCCGCGCGGATGATCCTGCTTTTCGTGAACATGCTCTGCCGCTTTCCAATTCCTACACGCCGGCGGGGAGTTTGTATCTTGCAGATTTGTGGTATTACCCCAATGGTCCGGTGGCAGGCGCGGAGCCGCTGGTGATCGACTTGCAGGCGCGCGAGATCGGCTATTATCACGTGCCAACTTATATGGCAGACCAAAGCGGTGACCTTATCTTTCAAGTTCCGCTGCGGACTTTGATCGCCATCGACTCGTGGGTGCATGTCTTTATCGCGGATATGGTGTTTGGTCAATTTGCGCGCGGCGCTCGCTTCGAAAAACGACTTAACGAAGACCTTGGCTTCAAGATGAAGATCATCGGCAAAGCGATTTATGAAGGTCGTCAGGTCTTGGAATGTTCGGAACTTGTGAAGGTTGGTAAAGGCTGCATCATCGACCCTAGCGCCATTATCCATGGACCGACCATCATCGGCGATAACGTCACCATCAATGCCGGCGCGGTCATCGAGAATTGTGTGATTGGAAGTAATGTCAATATTTCACAGGATGTGCAGTTGATGCTGTCTGTTGTAGGAGATGGAACCTTTCTGCCTTTTCGTGCCGCTATGTTCATGACCACTATCATGGAAAATAGCATGGTGGCACAGAATACTTGTCTGCAAATGTGCGTGATTGGACGCAACACCTTTATTGGTGCTGGTTCCACGTTCACCGATTACAACCTTATCCCGGTTCCGCTGCGCGCGCGTGATGGAAATGGGAATTTGAGCCTGTCCAACCGTCCGGTGTTGGGCGGCGCGGTGGGGCATAATTGTCGCATTGGTTCTGGAATGATCATCTACCCGGCACGCACCATTGAGTCAGACGTGGTGCTGGCGGCTTCTGCTGAACGACGCGTGATCGACAAGGATATTCCCTTCAGTCAGAGTGACCATCACAAATGGAAGCTGGCGCACATGCATCAAACGCCATATCATCGCAACCTGAAAGCTGAGGTTGAATCCTGGTAGATGGATACGTTTGCGTTCATCATTCACCCCATCGATCCCAAACGCGACGTGAGCCGAAAGTTCCCGTTCCTCGGGAAAGTGCTGACAGAGAAACAGATCGATTTTTTCTCCACCTTCTTTCCGCCAGTGTATATTTCGGAGATTGAAGGGATCACATCGCAAGCGACGGGCAAGGTCGTCAAAGGCTGGTTCATCGCCTGTCCATACACACCACGGCGCATGATGCAGTTGCCGGAGCGTACGGTCTATCGTAAAATTGTGCAGACGGGCCGCATGGCGGAAGAGTTGGGCGCGAAGATTCTCGGGCTGGGCGCCTTTACCTCGGTGATCGGCGACGCCGGCGTGACCATTGCCAAAGCGCTGGATGTGCCTGTCACTACTGGCGATTCGTACACCGTGATGATGGCGGTCCAAGCCATCCGCGAGGCGGCCAAGGTCATGGATATCAAAATGGAGGAAGCGACGGTTGCCGTCGTGGGTGCCACAGGTTCCATTGGGCGCGTCTGTGCGGAACTGATAGCTGGTGAAGCTGCCCGGACTTTGCTCATCGCCCGGGATGAGCAAAAGCTCATAGCATTACGAGACCGGCTTCAGGTCCACGCGCGAAGCGAGCTTTGCATCAGCACGAAGATGGATGTGTTGAAGGATGCCCAGCTCATTTTGACGGTCACCAGCGCCATCCATGACGTCATTCGCCCGGAACATTTGCAGCCAGGCAGTGTGGTGTGCGATGTAGCCCGTCCCAGAGATGTTTCTGCAATGGTGGCGGCGGTAAGAGATGATATATTAGTGATCGACGGAGGCATGGTGGATGTGCCAGGCCCCGTGAATTTCCATTTTAATTTTGGCTTTCCGGAAGGCAAGGCATACGCCTGCATGGCTGAGACGATTGCTCTTGCGCTGGAAGGACGATTTGAAGATTACACCGTTGGAAAGGATTTTACGCTGGAACGGGTACGCGAAATTACGGCGATTGCGGAACGTCACGGGTTTCGCATGAGCGGGTTTCGTTCGTTCGAGCGCGAAGTCACGGAAGAACAGATCGAAGCCGTTCGAAAAAACGCCCGCAAGGGTAACCGACGCGCTTAGGAGGCTTACATGGCTAATGCTCGCCTTTTGGTAGTGGAAGATGATTTAGACATCGCCAACATGCTCAAGATTTATTTCTCGGGCTTGCAATACGATGTGGATGTGGCGAATCGTGGACGCGACGCGCTCGAAAAGACGCGTCAGGTTCTGCCGCATTTGATCGTATTGGATATTATGCTTCCCGATATTGACGGGTATGAGGTTTGCCGCACCCTGCGGACGAACACCCGCACCAGTCATATCCCGGTGATTTTCCTGACCCAGAAAGATGAACGCAGCGATAAACTGCAGGGCCTCGAATTGGGCGCGGACGATTACATCACCAAGCCATTCGACATCGAAGAATTGAAGCTGCGCGTCATGGGCGCCATTCGCCGCTCGGAACGGGAAAGTCTCACTGACCCGCGCTCTGGGCTGCCGGCAGGACGCCTGATCGAGGAACAATTGCGCCGCATCATTCGTGAGAAGGGCTGGGCGCTGCTCGATGTGAGAGTCAACAACTTTGAGCCGTTCAAGGATGTGTACGGTTTCGTCGCCGGCGATGATGTCTTGCGGTTTGCCGCCATGCTCATCGGCGAAGTGGTGGACGAACTCGGTACGCCGAGCGACTTTATCGGTCATGCCGGAGGCGATAACTTCATCATCATCACCACCAGCGAAGCCGCGCCGCAAATCCGTCAGAGGATCAAGCAGCGCTTTGCTGAGGAAGTGCAGAGCCACTATAACTTCATTGATCGCCAGCAGGGTTTCATTCAGGCTCCCAAAGCGGAGGGCGGCGTGGAGAAGGTGGGATTCATGACGATGTCTGCCGGGCTCGTTTCGCCAGAATTGCATACATTTGCAGACATTCGGGAGATCACCGAACTGGCGGCAGAGGCTCGTAGACAGGACACTGCAGCTCCGGCTGCATAGGTGTAGGTGAGCGTTTCTAATGTCTTCCGGGTTGGGCGTTAGCCTGTTCCTTGCTGGGTTGGTGGTGGTGGGGCTGGCCTGGCTAACACTTCGTATGCTCCCGCAATCTCAGCGGGCGGCTCAGGCGAATGTAACCTCTCCGGTATTCCCCGAATCTACAAAATCGAATGAGGCGGTCATCCTTCTCCAGCCCGGTGGGCGGGTGGAGTATGTAAGCGCACAAGCGCGGGCTTACTTTAACCTGCGTGAGAATGAACCTTATGACATCGAACGTTTGGCGCGCAATGTCCGCCCGTCTGATGACTTTTTGGACATTTGCGCAGTTCCCGGCTCCAAACGTGTTTCCATCGGCGGCAGGCTGGTGGAAATTGCGTCTTATGAGGTGCCCGGCGCGTATCCGATGATCCTTGTCTCATTGCGAAACAAGGACAATGCCCTAGGGTTGGAGCAGGGCAATGGTACGTCAAATGAAATTTTGCAACTGGCGACCGAGTTCAGTCTTGGGATCGCCACCAGCCTTGACCTGCACACCACAGTGCGCTCCATTCTGGATCATGTCAGCCGCCTCGTGCCATCCGATGTGCTGGAACTGAAACTGTGGAGCGAGGAACGCCATGCCTTGGTTCCGTACCGCTTCCAACAGCCCAGCAGCGGACGAGTGGTCACGGCGTCGCTTTCTCAATTTGGTAGCCTTACCAATCAACTCATGGAACAGCGCAAGCCGTTCAAGTTGGATAATGCCCGCGCTGAGTTTTCATCGAATGGTGAGATGCTTGGCATTCAATCCTATCTGGGCATACCGCTCATGGCCGGCGGAGAACTCGTCGGCACGTTGGAAGCGGGGCAGATGAACGCCAATGCGTTTGGCTCGCACGACCTCGACCTGTTGGTGCTCGTCTCCGGTCAGGCGGCAGTCGCCATTCGCAATGCAAAACTTTACGAAGAGGAACAAAAGCGCCGCGCCGAAATGATGGGGCTGGCAAATCTGAATCAATCGCTTAGTTCTGTGCGTGACATGCAGGATGTTTTCAATCGTCTTGTTGAAAGCGTCGCACCGCTATTCAAGGCGGAGATCATCGGCTTCATGCTTTACGATGAAGACCGTCGTATGTTGGAAGGCAAAGTTCCATTCCGCGGATTGCCCACGCACGTGGTCGAAATCTATCGCACCACCATCGCGCCGGAAACCCCCGCCGAAAAAGTTCTCAACAACCCGCAGCCCATCGTCACCATGAATGCCATGGCAGATGAAAATTGGCGCGCCCTTGGGCTGGCAGATGTGGCGACTGCGGCCAGTCTGCGCGACAATGCCTTGATCCCGCTTCTTTCTTCGGGACGGATGCTCGGGTACTTCCAGGTAGGCCATCACGAACGAGGTGTGCTCTCCTTCACCCCCGAGGAGATCCGCCTCATGAACATCGTGGCGAATCAGGCCGCCGCGATCATCGAGAACGTTATGCTCGTCCAGCAGGCGCGTGCACGTGCTCAACGCGCCGACGCCTTGCGGCGTATTGCCAGTTTGGCATCTTCGTCCGCTTCGCTGGATGAGATCCTCAAATACTCCATTCAGGAACTGGCTCATCTATTCCAGGCGGATACTGCCGCGATCTTCCTCATGGACGAAACACGCGGCGTTTTGCGTCTGCACTATGAATCCACTTATGGCGTCTCGGAAGAGATCAGCCGCGATTTTTTGCAGATCTTCGTGGATGACGATAATTATCGTCACACGGTTTCTGGCAGTCAAAGGCCGTTTATCTCGGGTCGCCTCAGCTCTGACCGAAGAGTGGCACCTGCTTACCGTTCGTTGTCTGCGGCGCTTGTCAATGAATCCGCCATCGTAGTCCCGTTGGTGGCGCGTGAGCGCAGTCTCGGCGAGTTGATGCTTGGCAGTCGCAAGGGTGACCATTTCAATGCGTATGATCTGCAAGTGGTCTCCACCGCAGCCGGACAACTCGCCACGGCCGTGGAATCATCCACTTTGCTGGCTCAAACCGATGATGCACTGCGCCGCCGCGTGGAACGGTTCTCTGCGGTTGCACGTGCTGCGCGTGAATTTGGCGCTTCACTGGATGTGCAGCAACCGTTGCAGGTCTTGCACGATGAAGGGATCCATCTTACCGGCGCAGACTGCGCATCTGTACTGTTGTTTGAGCAGAATGCTGATCTCAGTGATCCGGGCGTCCAAAAGGCGCTTGGGTGCAAGCGTCAGCCCGGTTTGACCCCCAGTGAACGCAGCGCCTTGAAGCAAGGCGAGCCGTTCATCGTCACTGATTTCATTCGGGAAGGTGTTCTGCCTCCGCATGAGGGGGCTCGTTCCAGTCTGGTTGTGCCAATCCCATATCAAACCCGTCAGATCGGTTTGATCACTTTGCATTCCAGCCATGCTGGGATGTTCACAGACGAGTCCGCGGAATTGGTGCAAATGCTGGCTGTGCAAGCCGGCATCGCCGTCCAGAATGCTCAACGCTATCAAAACGAAAAACAACGCAGCGAGTTGATGCGCCGTCGCTCCGACACATTGATGCGGCTGACCGATGTCAGCTATTCGATGGTTCACGATCAACCGCTCGATCAGGCCTTGCAGATCATTGCGCGCGGAATCCGCGAAGCAACTCCCTTCCGGGTGGTGCTCATCAGCATCCTTGAGGGAGATACCGGCTTGCTGCGACGCGTCACAGCTGTGGGTGTGCCGCAGGAAATGCTGAACGAGTTATTCTCACGCAAGCAGCCGCTTGCCAGTCTTCGGCAGTTGATGCGACCGGAATTCAAGACCAGCCGTTCCTTCTTCATCCCCGCCGACCAAACGCCGGTCATTCCGCCGGATATGCACAGCGTTACTTTGGATTTGTCCACGCCAGCTGTCCGTACCAGCAACATGTGGGACCCGAAGGATTATCTCCTCATCCCGCTCGAAGATTCGGAAGGACAGATCGTTGGTTTGATCAGTCTCGATGATCCGTCGAATGGGCTCCGCCCGGATGTAGCCACCATCGAATCGGTGGAAGTGTTCGCGGCGCAGGCGGCGCTGTTGATCGGCAATTTGCTGCGCCAGGGTGAGTTGCGCGGACGGATCGATTCGCTTTCTTCGGCTTTGGATCGTCAACAAAAATTGCTCGACATGACGCAGAACGACCTGCCAGTTTTGCTTCGCAAAGATCTCGAGCAGACCATTTCATTGCACAACCTTGACCGACGCGCTCAACGCGTGCGAGCGGGCTTGGCCATCACCGAATCCGTCAGCCGCCAGTTGGATGCGTCTTCGGCGCTTCAAGCCCTCGGACGCGAAACGCTCACACAGTTGAGTATGTCTGTGGCGCTCGTAGCGGAGAACACGCCCGATGGTCCACATCTCCAGCATGTGATGGGTAGTCTGCCGCGCGCTACGAACGTCGAGGCGCTGTTCGGTCAGCGCAATCCGCTGCGAGCCTGTCTGCAAAGTGGCACGCCGATTCTGATCCCCAATCTCGACGAGAACGAGGAATGGCGCGACGCGTCCCTGCTGACATCGTTGCGTGCAAAAGGTGTTATCTGTCTGCCTGTGCTTGTGGAGAACAAACCTGTGGCGGCCATGCTCGCCGCCAGCCCTGAGCCGATGCCTTCCTTCACCGATGAAGACATTCAGGTATACACCCAGATCTCCCAGCAGACCTCGCTCATCCTGCAAAACATCTCGTTGTTGAATCAAACCCGCCGCCGACTCGACGAGGTGAATCTCCTGCTCGACTTCAGCCGTCAGCTTTCGGGGATGGATTCTGATGCGATCGTCAAATCGCTTTTGGATAGCGCGCGGCGCGTCATCCAACATGCACATGCAGGGGTGGTGTTGGTCTGGAACTCCAAGACTGAAATGCTTTCTCCGCGCGCCGTCTCGGGCTATGCCGAAAATGAAAGCATGCTGCGGATCAATTATCGTCCCGGCGAGGCCCTGCCTGGCAATACCTTCCTCAACCGAAAAGCCCGCCGCGTGGATGAGATCAACTTTGCGCGTGATTACAACCTTGGAGCCGAAAATCTCTCGCTGTATCGTCAGGCAACCGGCGGACGCGTGCCCGTTTCCTGTTTGCTTATCCCCATCCTCGCCGCAGACCAGACTTTGGGTTTGCTGGTGTTGGACAACTTCAACACCACTGGAGCCTTCCGCCCGGAAGACGAAACGTTGTTAACTTCACTTTCGCAGCAGGTGGCGTTGTCGCTGGATAACCTGCGCCTCGTTCAAGCGACGCAGGAGCGCGCTGGTCAATTGCAGGCGTTGAACGAAGCCTCCGTTTCTTTGACCTCAAGCCTGAGCAGTGACCAGTTGATCGGTTCCCTGCTCGACCAGTTACGACCGATCCTGCCGTACGACACAGCCACACTTTGGCTGCGCGAAAAAGACCGCCTCACTGTGTCATCCACACGCGGATTCTCCGACGTTGAGCAACGCCTCGGTCTGTCAGTCGCTGTCACAGACAGTGCGCTCTTCAAGGAAATGGCGCAATCTGCCCAGCCCATCCTCGTCAAAGATGTGCGCGAAGATCCGCGCTTCCCGCCTGTGGAAGCCCCGCGCCTT
This sequence comes from Anaerolineales bacterium, assembly GCA_023382575.1. Classification (GTDB taxonomy): domain Bacteria; phylum Chloroflexota; class Anaerolineae; order Anaerolineales; family Villigracilaceae; genus Villigracilis. The sequence goes on along the minus strand of JAHDWC010000005.1, from coordinate 7,416 downwards.
TCGTGGCTTGGCATTCCACTCATCTCCAAGGGTGAGTTGGTCGGCGCCATCGCTGTTGAAAAATGGCAGGCAAATTATTACACCCGTGAACAGGTTCAGGTTGGACTGACGTTTGCCAGCCAGTCCGCGGTTTCGTTGGATAACTCGCGCCTCTACGAAGACAGCGTCAAACGCGCCACGGAACTCGACCAGCGCTCACAGCGTCTCTCCACTGTCAATCGCTTCACATCTGCATTGACCCGCTCGCTGGATACCGACCAGATTCTCAATCTCACCGCTGAGGAGTTGTACCGCGGTTTGAACGCCAAGCGCGTCTCAGTCGTGACCTTTGAGCGTGGACAAGCCTACTGGAAGATTGCTACGCCGAAGATTCGGGCGAAACTTCCGCGCTTGCTGCCCGATGCTCCCATCTTCAGCCGTTTGCGCGAGTCGCTGGGTATTTTCAATACCGATGACGTGCATAGCGAACCAGACCTCACGTCCATTTTGGATATGCTGGGCGAAAGCGCTTCGGCACTGTTGATCCTTCCCGTTGTCAGCGGGCAGACGCTTACAGCCTTGTTATTCGCTCAAATGTCGGGTGATGCGCGGTTTGGCATCAACGAAATGGAAGTGGCGCGCACCATTACCAATCAAGCCACCATCGCGATGGAAAATGCGCGCCTGTATCAATCCTCGGTGCGTACGGCGGAACGCTTTGCCGTTCTCAATGAAACGAGTTCGCTGGTCAGCGCCAGTTTGAACCCGGAAGAGATTTATGTTTCGGTGCATAAGGCGGCGGAACGTCTCATGCCGTTGGATTCGTTTGCGATTACGCTGCTGGTTCCTGAAACGAATGAGATCGACCCGGTGTATCTATATGACAAAGGCAAGCGCGTATCTGCGGGACGCCTGCCATTTGGTAAAGGCTTGAGCAGTGAAGTGATCCGCACGGGTAGACCGGTAATTACTTCCAGCGCAGAACAAACCGATCAATTGGGAAGCGTCCGCGCCGGAGAAGAAGGCGAGACGCAATCTTTGGTCGCCGTTCCGATGATTGTCGGCGGCCGGGCGCTGGGTATGCTCTCGGCGCAAAGTTATCAGACTGGCGTGTACAGTGAAGAGGATATGCAGATCCTTGGCACATTGGCAAACCAGGCTATTGTCGCTATTCAAAATGGACGTCTCTTCAAGGAGACGCAGACGCTTGCGTCTCAACTCGAAGGGCGTGTGGTGGAACGCACGGCCCAGTTACAGCGTGAGCAGCAGAACACTGAAACCTTGTTGCGCATTCTTACCGAAGTTTCGTCCAGCCTCGATCTGGACCGCACCCTGAACCGTACATTGTCATTGCTGAATGACACCCTTGGCGCGGAACAAGGTACTATCCTGCTCGTCAATCCGGAGGATAATCTCTTGCATTATCGCGCCGGGTATGGCTATCTCTCGGACCGTTCTGCCAGTCCCAATCGCGCCGGCTTTACGTTGAAGATCGGGGAAGGGTTGGCTGGTTGGGTCGTGAAGAATCGCGAAGCGGTTCTCATCCACGACTTGCACCTTGACCCGCGCTGGGTGCGTAACCCCACTGCCGGGCAGGATCATCGCAGTGCCATCGCCGTACCTATGATGGTCGGCGAAGATGTTATCGGCGTGTTGATGGTCTTCCAGCGTATGGCGAACTTCTTCAGCGCGGAAATGTTGAATCTGGTCAAGGCGATTGCGGGTCAGGTGGCGGTGGCGATCAACAACGCCCGCCTGTACGAACTCATCCGTGATCAGGCAGAACGCCTTGGCTCGATGCTCCGCCGTGAACAGGTGGAAGCCAGCCGTCAGCAAGCCATCCTTGAAGCGGTGGCAGATGGTGTGCTCGTCACCGGCACGGATAACCGTATCACCTTCGTGAACTCATCGGCCTCACGCATCCTTGATGTGGACGAGACTCGTCTGCTGCAAAATTCGCTTGAGGCGTTTGCAGGCTTGTTCGGCAAATCGGCCGTTGCCTGGACGGCGACCATCCGCAAGTGGTCGGAAGATCCATCCACGTATAAACCAAGCCAACTCTACGCCGAACAACTGGAATTGGAGAATGGACGCGTGGTGCTCGTCCACCTTGCACCGGTCATCCATCAGAACGATTTTCTGGGTACGGTCTCCATCTTCCGCGACATTACCCGTGAGGTTGAAGTGGACCGCCTGAAGTCTGAGTTTGTGGCGACGGTCAGTCATGAACTGCGTACGCCCATGACAGCCATCAAGGGATATGTCGATATCCTGACGATGGGTGCGGCGGGACCGTTGAACGAAAATCAGGTGCATTTCCTCGATGTGGTACGTAATAACATCGAGCGGCTCAACATCCTTGTCAGTGATTTGTTGGATATTTCCCGCATCGAATCTGGGCGCGTTATCCTCGAGCAGAGACCTGTCAACCTGCATGAGATCGCCGAGGATGTCGTCGCTGAAGCCTTGCGCCGCTCACAGACCGAGAATAAACCCATCGCGCTTTCGCTGGATGCGCAAAAGAACCTGCCCTATGTCATTGGCGATAATGGACGCGTCCGCCAAATCCTCAGCAACCTCGTCAACAATGCCTTCAACTACACGCCTGAGAACGGGACCATCCGCGTCAGTATTCATCAGGCCAATAGCGAGGTGCAGGTGGATGTGGAGGATAACGGTATTGGCGTTAAACCCGATGATCAGGAACGTCTCTTCGACCGCTTCTTCCGCGGAGAACATCCGCTCGTGCTGGCAACTCCCGGCACCGGGTTGGGATTGCCCATCGTCCGCCAATTGGTGGAGATGCACAAGGGACGCATTTGGATGAAAAGCACGGGTGTGCCGGGCGAAGGCAGTACGTTTTCCTTCACCCTGCCCATCGAGAAAAATGGAGAATAAATGGCACGAATTTTGATCGCAGAAGACGAACCCGATATCCGCGAACTAGTGGCGTTTACGCTGCGCTTCGCCGGACACGAAGTCGTCACTACCTCAAATGGAGAGGAGGCGCTCCAACAGGCTGGAGCCGTCATCCCCGACTTAATCCTCATGGATGTGCGTATGCCCAAAATGACAGGCTACGATGCCTGCCGCGCCATGAAATCTGACCCTGCCCTGATGGACATTCCCGTTGTGTTCCTTTCGGCCAAAGGACAGGATGCCGAAATTCAAACCGGTTTGGATGCAGGCGCAGAAGAATACCTGCTGAAACCTTTCGCGCCGGACCAGCTCGTTGAGCGTGTCCGAGCCATCCTTGGAAAATTTGGAAAATAAACCTTAATGAGCGCAATCATTCTTGACGGTTCGATGGTGCATTACGAGGCGTTGGGACGCGGACGTCCCATCATCTTCCTGCACGGCTGGGTCGGCTCATGGCGATATTGGATCAACGCCATGCAAGTCGCATCCACGTCGTTCCGCGCCTATGCGCTCGACCTGTACGGTTTCGGCGACACCGTCCGCGACCCAATGCGTTACTCGCTTGACCAACAGGCAGACCTCGTCCACGGATTCCTCGAAGAAATGGGAATCGGCAAAGTTGCCATTGTCGGGCATGATCTCGGCGCGCTCGTCGGTTTTTCCTTCCTCAAGAAATGGCACTCCAGCGTTGACCGCATGATGGTCATCAACTGCCCGATGGAATACGAAGCCCTCAACGTCCGCATGCGCACAACTCCCGCCACTGAACTTGCCGACTGGTTGACTGGGCGCGCTCCCGACTCCATGTCTGCCCTCGCAGACGCCTCCAAAGCCGACCCGAAAGCTGCTGCCGCCTCCTTCGAGAACCTCCAGTCTGATAATTTATTCCCCAGCATCCGCAACCTTGGCGTACCATGTCTGTTTGTGTATGGCTCAAACAACCCAGCAGTGACCATTCCGCCGCAAGAAAAAGTGGACGCCCTGCCCATGCACATGCATCAGATCAACCTCGAAGGGGCAGGTCACTTCCCCATGCTGGATAACCCTGCTCAATTCAACCGTCTGCTGACGGATTTCCTCGCCCTCGAATCGGGCATCAGCCCCAAGGAACTACAACTCAAAGAAGAGTGGAAACGACGCGTCCGCTAGATACCGCGAGATCAAATCTCGCGGTATTTTTTTACTTGACACTTCAACCTCACAGTCATATACTGCAACCACAATTGAACGGGGAGCCTTTAAGAAAGGCTGAGAGGAGCGTGAACGCGCTCGACCCGCATAACCTGATCTGGTTAATACCAGCGGAGGGATCTCTCAATATGCCTGCCAACATCCTCCGCTGTCGAGGATGTTTTTGTTTTAATCGTCCATAGTTTAAGGTCTACCTATGAGAATCATTATCTTCGCCAACGGCAACCTGCCCAATCTCGAAAAAGCCCGCGGACTTATCCGCCCTGATGACGTCATCCTCTGCGCCGATGGCGGCACGCGCCACGCCATCGCGCTAGGACTCACTCCCAACGTAATCATTGGTGATATGGACTCATTACCTGAGAACTTTCAACCTTCAACGTTCAACGGTGAGTTTGTATTATTTCCAAAGGACAAGAACGAAACTGACCTCGAACTTGCCATTGACCACGCGCTCACCTTTAATCCGAATCAAATTCTTATTCTCGCCGCCCTCGGCGGTCGCATGGACCAAACCCTCGCCAACATCGCTCTCCTCAGTCACGCATCACTCATCACTCGTCACTTAAAAATCACCGACGGTGTAGAAGAAATCTTCTTTTGCAGAGACCAAGTCCAAATTGAAGGAAGAAGCGGAGACATCGTCTCGCTCATCCCCTGGCAGGGCGAAGTCACCGGCGTCTTCACTGAAAACCTGCGCTGGCATCTTCATCACGAAACGCTTTACCCCGATAAGACCCGTGGCATCAGCAACGAAATGACCGCCGATGTTGCCGCGGTTTCAATCACGAGCGGATTACTGCTCATCACTCATATTACTGGTTACTAAAAAGGAACACCCATGAAAAAAACATTTTCCATTCTCTTTCTTCTTTCCTCTTTTTTCTTCGCATCCTGTGCCCCTCAAGGACCCGCAACCCTCACCGTCATGACCCACGACTCGTTTGCAATTAGCGAAGATGTTGTAACGGCATTTGAAACTGCCAATAATGTTGATGTTGTTTTTCTGGCGAGCGGCGATACAGGCACGATGCTTAACAAAGCCGTTCTCGCCAAAGACGCCCCGCTCGCGGACGTGATGTTCGGCGTGGACAACACCTTCCTCTCCCGTGCCCTCGAAGCGGACATCTTCGACGCCTATCAATCGCCCACGCTGAGTGACATCCCTGCCGAGTTCGTGCTGGATTCTTCCTTCCGTGCCCTGCCCGTGGATTATGGTGATGTGTGCATCAACTACGATAAAAAATATTTTGCAGAAAATAATTTAGCGGTACCTGCTTCGTTCGAAGATTTGGCAAAGCCCGAATACAAAGGCTTGCTTGTTGTGGAAAACCCTGCCACATCTTCGCCCGGTTTGGCGTTCATGCTCGCCACTCGCGCTTACTTTGGTGACGGTTTCCTTGATTACTGGCAGAGCCTCAAAGACAATGGGGTAGTGGTGGTGGATAGCTGGGAAACCGCCTACTACACCAACTTCTCCGCCTCCTCCGGGCAGGGACCGCAGCCGATGGTCGTCTCCTACGCCTCCAGCCCCGCCGCTGAAGTCTTCTTCGCTTCTGAGCCTCCGGCTGATGCACCGACAGCCTCGATCGTCGCTTCGAGCATGTGCTTCCGTCAGATCGAATTCGTGGGCATCCTCAAGAATGGACAGAACCGCGACCTCGCCGAAAAATTTGTAGACTTCATGCTCGGTAAACAATTCCAAGAGGATATGCCACTCAATATGTTTGTCTATCCTGTAAATCAGTCCGCGCAACTGCCGGAGGTTTTCACGCAACATGCCCAAGTCGCAAGCCAGCCTGCTGCCATAACCTATGAAGACATCGCCGCCAACCGCGACGCGTGGATCGAAGCGTGGACGGAAGTAATGAAGTAGGAAAACAATTCACCACAGATGAACACAGATAAACAGGGATGAAAAAACATCCAATCCATTTGTGTTCATCTGTGGTTGAAATTTCAAAATGTATCTCTCACCAAAGCTTGCTACAAAAAATCGTTCGTTTCTATCTGCCAATTCGCGGATTCTGCTTTGGATTCCCGCCCTTCTCTTTCTCGTTTCCTTTTTCTTCTTTCCACTTTCCAAAATTCTCTCCCTCACCTTCAACTTTGAGACCTTTACTGACCTAAATAATTTACGCATCACGTTTCACTCTTTACGGTTTACCTTTTACCAAGCCACTCTCTCCACCATCTTCACTTTCATTCTCGGACTCCCCGCCGCTATTCTCTTTGCCAAATTCAACTTCCCAGGCAAATCCCTGCTTCGTGCCCTTACCGCCGTGCCTTTCATGCTTCCCACCGTAGTCGTCGCTGCCGCCTTCAACTCGCTATTTAGTTACAAGGTGACAGGTTCAATGTTACAGGTCTTCAACCTTCAACCTTCAACTTTCAACTTTCTACTGATCTTAGTCGCCCACACCTTCTACAACACCTCAATCGTCATTCGCATTGTTGGCAATGCCATCTCACGACTCGACCCCAAACTCGAAGCCTCAGCCCGTGTCCTCGGCGCGGACACTTTCCATGTGTGGAAAGATGTCATCCTCCCGATTCTTCGCCCTTCTCTCCTCGCCGCCGCCCTGCTCGTCTTCATGTTCGACTTCACCAGTTTCGGAGTCATCCTCCTGCTTGGCGGCTCGCAATTCGCCACTCTCGAAGTGGAAATCTACATCCGCGCCCTGCAACTTCCTAACCTAAATCTCGCCGCGCTTTTATCCGTTATCCAACTCATCTTCACCCTTATCTTTTCTATTCTTTATTCACGGGCAATCAACCAAGTGAGCACCCAAACTGCTCCGCGCTTCTCGACATCCCGCCCGCCTAAAACAATCCGCGAACGTATTTTTGTCTTTACGCTTTACGCATTACTCATTACGTTTTTCGCACTCCCACTCGTCTCACTACCAATCCGCTCCCTCACCCGCCTCGAAGCCGATCGCGGACAGCGCGACGGAGTCCAATACGGCTTCACGACCGACTATTACGAAGAACTTTTCATCAACCGACGCGGTTCGTTGTTCTATGTCCCGCCGGTGCAAGCCGCTCTTAACTCGCTTGGTTTTGCTGGCGTCACCGTTATCCTCTCACTTGCTCTCGGCTACCCTGCCGCCTATGCCCTCGCCAAACCGACTCGACTCGAAAGATTTCTTGACCCCTTCCTCATGCTGCCACTCGGCGCATCGGCAGTGATGATGGGACTCGGCTTCATTCTCTCCTTCGGTCGTCTCATCGCTTCGCCGTTCTTTATCCCTATCGCACACACACTTATCGCTTTGCCTTTCGTCATTCGCACACTGCAACCCGCACTCGCCTCCATCCCTGAAC